>JAJFMR010000344.1 GCA_020696915.1 Rhizobiaceae bacterium
GGCACCGCCGGCACCGGCTCGGGCCTCGCCTACCGCATCCTCGAGGCGGGCTACCGTCTCAACATCCCGCGCATGTTCGCGGCCGTGCTCCTGATCTCGCTTACCGGCGTGTTGATCTTTTCCGCGTTCAGCCTGCTCGCCCACCTGATCCTCCGCCGTTGGCACGAAAGCGCGCTCCGCCGCGAGCGCTGAGGACCGGCCCCGCTGCTCCTGACTTCCCGCTTGCCCGGCCGCCGCCGGTGAGCGACCATCACGCGCCGAGAGCACACGAACGAGCGCCGCTCGGTCGGTCGTCCACGAGGATCGCCATGGCCTCCCGATGTTCGAAGCTGTCGATTGCCGCGGCTGTCGTCCTCACCTTCGGCTTCATCCAGGGCGTGTCCACCTCTGCTCAAGTGGCGACCGACGGTACAGTCGGTCCGCGGGTCCGGCTCGACGGCCCGGAGTTCGATATCCGCGCCGATCTCGGCACGCGGGCCGGGCGCAACCTCTTCCACAGCTTCGAGCGCTTCTCCCTCGCCACCGGTGAGCGGGCGACCTTCTCCGGCCCAGACCAGATCCGCAACCTCATCAGCCGGGTGACCGGCGGCGAACGCTCGGACATCGACGGCACCGTTCGCTCGACCATTCCGGGCGCCGACTTTTACTTCCTCAACCCGGCGGGCGTGGTGTTCGGCCCGAACTCCAGCCTCGACCTCCAGGGCTCGTTCCACGTCTCGACGGCCGATGAGCTCCGCTTCGCCGATGGCCAAGTGTTCAGCGCCGATCTCGACGCCCGCAGCTCCTTCACCGTCGCCGCCCCCGAGGCATTCGGCTTCCTCGGCCAGAGCCCCGCCCCGATCCGGGTTGATCGGTCGGTGCTCGTGGTGCCAACGGGCGAGTCTTTCTCGATTGTCGGGGGCAACGTCATGGTAGGGGGCGACCCGGACGCCGAGCTTTCAGACCGACTTGGGACGGTAGGCGCCGCGGCCGGCCAGGTCACGCTCGCCGCGGTTGGCGGCCCCGGAGCCCTCCGGGTAAGGAGCGGAGCCCTCGATGCAGTCCGGAAGGCCGACGTCCTTCTGACGGATCGGGCTTCGATCGACACGACCGGCGATGGAGGCGGGGCCATTCGGATCCGCGGTGGCCAAGTCGTCATCCAGCGTTCGGGCCTTTCTGAGCAGAACATAGGCGCCACCGATGCCGCTGGCGGCATCGAAATCCACGCAGACGCGGTAAGCATGTTTGGCAGCTACTTCTTGACGGTGAATGTCCATGGTTCCGGCGCCGGCGGAGATATACTGATAAGCGCGAATACTGTCAGGGCCATAACCGGCGAACTCGCGATCGGCGAGTTCATCCCGCCGATCAGCGCCGACACTCTCGCCGGGGGGCCCGGCGGTGCGATCACGATCATTGCGAACAATCGGATGGTTGCTGATTTCGCCCAGATCTCCACTGCCACTTCAAGCACGGGTAATGGCGGCAACATAGTCATCAAAGCACACGACTTGACGCTGCGCAACAATACACTTGTCACAAGCGAGACCGGTATTGATAGAGGTGATGCCGGTCCAATAAAGATCAATGCTACGAATTTGCATATTGATCTTAGTTATATCAAGAGCACCTCAGAGGATTCGATCGGCAACTCCGGCGATATCATAATAACAGCGAAGAACTTGATGATAACCGATGGTAGCTCGATAGATACCAATACCAACGGCGCAGGCGCTGCAGGCCGGATCGCGCTCAACGCTGATCGGATCGTGATAACCGATGACACACAAATCCGATCGTCATTTCGAGTGGGTACAGAGTTCTTTGATGGACAGTTTCGTCTCCTCGGCACAAGGATTGACTTGCTTGGTCCGGATTTCACGGCTGTTCCCATCACCGCTTCGGATGTGAAGCGGCTAATTGGTATCGATGTTGAAATCTTCGAAGGTATGGAGCTCGTGCTGAGTACTCAAGATCAAATACATTTATTTGAAGCTGAAGATTTCTTTCTTGCTAGAGGAGGTAGTTTTTTTGGTGGCAGAGTGTTCGCAATGGTGCGCAATCCTTCCAACGGAATGACCGAGGCTGTCTTCCTTCCAACTGGAGCTGGTGTGGCGGGAGACATCTTCGTCACGGCTGACGAACTCATGACTGAGAGTGCCCTCGTCGCGACCGAGAGCGCCCTATCGGCGGGGGGACGTATTCTGATTGAGGCCAGCGGCTTGATCCACCTGATCGATAGCGAGGTGACTACGAATGGCATCCGGCCGAACATGGGAGACAGTGTGATTACTCTGGAAGCGCCGCGAATCGCGATCGAAGGCAGCAGGGTCATGTCTCTGACCAGAGAAGGTGAGCCACTCGTTGGCAGCGGCGAGGCGCGGTTGCTGGGCGGGCTGACGATCATCTCAGCCGACAGCGAGGTGACGGCGAGCTCGACGGTGGAGATCACGGGGCAGGAGGCGGATCTTGGATCGCAGCTCCTGACCGTCGAGGGCACGTTCATCGACACTGCTCCGCTGCGCGCTCGCTGCGGGGCGAGGCGCGACATCGGCGTGAGTAGCTTCACGGGAGTTGGCCGTGGCGGACTGCCGCCGAGCCCGGAGGGACCAATTGCAAGCACCTACCTGACCAGCGCCGGCGCGCCCGGCGAGGTGGCGTCGAGGGCAGGAATGAGGCCAACCGGAGGCATGGCTACGGCATCGGACGTCCGGCTCGCGGGTCTGAGCTTACCCTGTGCGCCTCTGCATTGAGCCGATGCGTCCGCTCCATCCCGTCGTCTGCCTCCTGGCCTTGGCTGCGGCGCTGCCGGCGTGGGCCGATGTCGTGACCGACGGCACGGTCGGCCCGCGCGTTCGGCTCGGCGGAAATTTCGAGATCGGCGCGGAGCTTGGTACCCGGGCCGGGCGCAACCTCTTCCACAGCTTCGAGCGTTTTTCCCTCGATGCCGGAGAGCGGGCGACCTTCTCCGGGCCGATTCAGATCCGCAACGTGATCAGCCGAGTGACCGGCGGCCTGCCGTCGGACATCGACGGCACGCTCCGCTCGACCATCCCCGGCGCCGACCTCTATTTCCTCAACCCGGCCGGCGTCGTCTTCGGCCCCAACGCCAGCCTCGACCTCCAGGGCTCGTTCCACGTCTCGACCGCGGGCGAGCTGCGCTTCGCCGACGGCGCCGCGTTCAGCGCCGCTCACCCCACCGCCAGCTCCTTCACCGTTGCGCCCCCCGAAGCCTTCGGCTTTCTGGGCGCCGAGCCGGCGGCGCTAGAGGTCCGGGGCAGTACCCTGGCCGTGCTCCCGACCAAGACCCTATCGCTGGTCGGCGGTCCGCTCGAAGTGCGGGGCGGGCTGCCGACGAGCTTCGTCGCCGCTCCCGCCGGTACGATCAACCTGGTCGCAACTGCCCAGCCGGGCGAGGTCACGGTCGGCGACGGCCGGCTGCGCACGCCGCCCACGGCGCAACTCGGCCCGATCCTGATCACTGACGAAGCGCTGGTGTTCGCGGGCCTGCTCTTCGAGGGGCCGGACGGCTTTGCGCGGCTCCGGCTCCGCGGCGACACCATCGTCATCGACGGCGCCCAGCTCTCGCTCGACAACCTCACCGCTCAGGACCTCCCCGGCGTGATCGACATCAGAGGCCGCCAGCTCCTGGTCCGCAACAGCGATCTCACCGCCGATTCGCTCGCCGGAGCCGCCGGGCGGATCCGGATCGAAGCCGGCAGCATTCTGATCATCGACCAGGCGAGCTCGGTGCGTAGCGACGCGCTGGCCGACGGTGCCGCGCTGGCCGACGGTGCCGCCGGGCGGATCCGGATCGAGGCCGGCGACGACCTGATCATCGCCCAGGCGAGCTCGGTGCGCAGTACCGCGCTCGCCGACGGTCCCGCGGGCGGCGTGACGCTGCTGTCACGGGACGGCGTGATCGTCATCAGGGAGAACAGCTTCGTCTCCAGCGCCAGCGTCGGCGGCGGTGCCGGCGGCCGCATCCGGGTCGTGGCCGGCGAATTGGTCGCCCAAGGCGACGGCGTGGACAACCAGACCGGGATCACGACGCTCAGCTTCCCCAAAGGTGGCGACGCCGGTCGTCTCACGGTCGACGCCGGGCGGATTCTGCTGCGGGACGGCGGCGTGCTCTCGGGCACCACCTCTGGCGCCGGCCGCGGCGGCGCGGTCGATGTCACGGCGGACACGCTGACCGTCATCGGCCCGGGTAGCCGGATCGACACCACGACCGAGGGTGCCGGCTCCGGCGGCTCGGTCAGGATCGCCGCCGACTTCGTGGGGATCGGCCCGGGCGGCGTGATCGCCAGCGCCACCGTCGGGCGCGGCGCCGCCGGCGCGGTCAAGATTACTGCCGGGGAGCTGGTCATCCAGGGCGCTGATCCGCCCCTGTCCGCCGGCGTCAGTGCGCTCTCGTTCGGCGCGGCGGGGCCGGCGGGGCGGATCGCGATCACGGCCGGACGTGTGCTCATCGGCTCTGACGGCTCGCTCACCGCAGGCTCCGGCGGGGCCTTCGACGCCGGGCCGATCCGGGTCACCGTCACGGCGGGCGATCTGGTGCTCGCAGGCGGCGTGATCACCAACAGCGCGCTTGCAAGCGCGACTGGCGATGGCGGGCCGATCGTGATCACGGTCGAGCGGGGCGATCTGATCATGAGCGCGCGCGGCACGATCGCCAGCAACAACCGCGGCGCCGGCGAGCCCGGCAGCGTGCGCATCGACGCGGGCGACGTGCGGCTCACCGGCGCCGGCGAGATCGCGGCGGAGACCAACGCCTCGGGCGGGGGCGGCGAGATCAGGATTCGCGCGCGGGGCGACCTCGTGCTCACCGGCTCCGCGATCCTGAGCTCGGCGACCGGCACCGGCGACGCCGGCGACATCGGGATCGTCGCCGGGCGCCAGATCCGGCTCGAGGACGGGCGCATCGCGAGCGACGCCTCGGTCTCGGGCGGCGGTGCGATCGTCATCCAGGCGCCGCAGGTGATCGACCTTGAGGACAGCGAGATCAGCACCAGCGTTGCGCTGCTCGACGCCAGCGCCGGCGACATCACGATCGACCCGCACTTCCTGATCCTGGACCGCAGCTTCATCCTGGCCCGCGCCAGTGCCGGCCAGGGCGGCGGCATTAGGATCACCGCGGACCAACTGCTCGTCTCGCCGGGCAGCGAGATCAACGCCGAGGCGGGCGAGGAAGGGATCGACGGCACGGTCGTGATCACCGCGCCCGAGGTCGACCTCGCGCCGCCAAGCCCTGACGGACCGCTTTCGAGCGCGTACGTCATCGACAAAGCGGCCGCTGGGGAGGCACGGAAGGCGGCGTCGAGGCCGACCGTGGGAACGGCGCCGGCACATGTCCGGCTTGCGGGTCTGAGCGCACCCTGCGCGCCTCTGGATTGAGGCGATGCATGCGCTGTATGCGGCCGTTTGCCTCCTGTTTGCGGGTGCGGCGATGCCGGCATCGGCCGATGTGGTGACGGACGGCTCCGTCGGCTCACGCGTCCGGCTCGATGGCGATTTTGAGGTCGGCGCGGATCTCGGCACGCGGGCCGGGCGCAACCTGTTCCATAGCTTCGAGCGTTTCTCGCTCGATACTGGCGAGCGGGCGACGTTCTCCGGGCCGGATCAGATCCGCAACGTGATCAGCCGGGTCACCGGCGGCGCGCGCTCGGACATCGACGGCACCATCCGCTCGACGATCCCTGGCGCCGACTTCTACTTCCTCAACCCTGCCGGCATCGCGTTCGGCCCTAACGCGCGCCTCGACG
>JAJFMR010000345.1 GCA_020696915.1 Rhizobiaceae bacterium
GTCGCAGCGAGAGAGATAGATTTCACCAGTTTGATCGCTTGGTTCGAAGCCAGATTGGAGATGGCCTAGCTGCTGAATTAGTCCAGCTGCCTTCAGCCCCTGGCTGACCGGATGGCGGCCTGGGCGGCGGCGAGCCTGGCGATCGGCACGCGGAACGGCGAGCAACTGACGTAGTCGAGACCGATTTCCTCACAAAAGCCGATCGAGGCGGGATCGCCGCCGTGCTCGCCGCAGATGCCGAGCTTCAGGCCGGGCCGCGCCGCCCTGCCCTTCTCGGCCGCCATCCTCACCAGCTCGCCGACCCCGTCTATGTCGAGCGTCACGAATGGATCCTGCTCGATGATACCCCGCTGGCGATACGTTTCGAGGAAGAGTGCGGCGTCGTCCCGCGAGATGCCGAAGGTGGTCTGGGTAAGGTCGTTGGTCCCGAAGGAAAAGAACTCGGCCGCCTCGGCGATGACATGCGCCCGGATCGCGGCGCGCGGCAGTTCGATCATGGTGCCGACCAGATAGTCGATGGAGGCGCCGGTCTCCTGCATAACGTTCGTTGCGACCGCATCGATGCGGGCCTTGACATAGTCGAGCTCCGCTTTCAGCCCGACCAGCGGCACCATGATCTCGGGCACCACGGCATTGCCAGTCTTTCTCCCCGCCTCGATCGCCGCCTCGAAGATGGCGCGCGACTGCATCTCGGCGATTTCCGGATAGGACACGGCCAGCCGGCAGCCGCGGTGGCCGAGCATGGGATTGAGCTCGTGCAGCGCCTCGGTGCGCAGGCGAAGCTTCTCGGCCGGCACGTCCATCAAGGCTGCGACCTCGTCGAGCTCGGCCGCCGTCTTCGGCAGGAACTCGTGCAGCGGCGGATCGAGCAGGCGGATGGTCACCGGCAGGCCGGCCATGATCTCGAACAGCTCGATGAAGTCCGAACGCTGCATGGGCAGCAGCCGGCCGAGCGCTGCGCGCCTTTCCTCTTCCCTGTCGGCAAGGATCATTTCGCGCATGGCGACGATGCGGTCGCCCTCGAAGAACATGTGCTCGGTGCGGCAGAGCCCGATGCCTTCGGCGCCGAAGGAACGGGCAGTGCGGGCATCGGCGGGCGTTTCGGCGTTGCTGCGCACCCCCATACGGCGGCTTTCGTCCGCCCACTCCATGATCGCCGCGAAGTCGCCCGACAGTTCCGGCTGCAGCATCGGCACCGTCCCGTTCAGGACCTGGCCGCTGCCGCCGTCGATCGTCAGGATGTCGCCCTTCCTCAGCGTCCGGCCGAGCGCCGTCAGCGTGCCCGTCCTGTAGTCGACGCGCAAGCCGCCGGCGCCTGAGACGCAGGGCTTGCCCATGCCGCGGGCCACTACGGCCGCGTGGCTGGTCATGCCGCCGCGGGTGGTGAGGATGCCTTCGGCGGCGTGCATGCCGTGAATGTCCTCCGGGCTGGTCTCGACGCGGACGAGGATGACCTTGCGGCCGGCCGCCTTCATCTCCTCCGCCTCCTGGGAGGAAAAGACGATCTCGCCGGTCGCCGCGCCGGGCGACGCCGGCAGCCCTTGCGCCATGACGTCACGCGCGGCTTCAGGATCGATGGTCGGGTGGAGGAGCTGGTCGAGCGACGCCGGATCGATGCGTGCCACCGCTTCCTGCCGCGTAATCAGCCCTTCCGCCGCCATGTCGACGGCGATCTTCAGCGACGCCCGGGCGGTACGCTTGCCCGACCGCGTCTGCAGCATCCAGAGCTTGCCGCGCTCGATGGTGAATTCCAGATCCTGCATGTCGCGATAATGCTGTTCCAGACGCTCCGCAATTTTCACGAAGGAGGCGAATGCCTCCGGCATGATCTTCTGAAGCGACGGCCGGTCGGACCCCGCCTCGATGCGCGCGGCCTCGGTGATGTTCTGCGGCGTGCGGATGCCGGCGACCACGTCTTCCCCTTGAGCATTGACGAGGAACTCGCCGTAAAGCTTGTGCTCGCCGGTCGACGGGTTGCGCGTGAAGGCGACCCCGGTCGCGGAGGTTTCGCCCATGTTGCCGAAGACCATGGCCTGCACGTTGACGGCCGTGCCCCAGTCCTCCGGAATGTCGTGCAGGCGCCGGTAGGTGATGGCCCGCGGATTCATCCAGCTCGAGAAGACGGCGCCGATGGCTCCCCAGAGCTGCTCCTCGGGGTTTTGGGGGAACGGCGTGCCGAGTTCTTCCTCGATCCTGGCCTCGTAGAGCCTGATCACCTCCTGCCATTCGGCGGCCGAAAGCGAGGTGTCCTGCTCGTGCCCCAGCCGCGCCTTCTCGTCCTCGAGGATCTCCTCGAATACCTCGTGATCGAGCCCGAGCACGACGTTCGAATACATCTGGATGAAGCGCCGGTAGCTGTCATAGGCAAAGCGAGGATCGCCGGAATCGGAGGCCAGCGCCGCCACGGTTTCGTCGTTCAGGCCGAGGTTGAGAACGGTGTCCATCATGCCCGGCATCGAGGCCCGCGCACCCGACCTCACCGAAACCAGAAGCAGCCTTTCAGGGTCGCCAAAGCGGCGGCCGGTCAGCCTGGCGACATGGTCGAGCGCGGCCGCAACTTCGTCTCGAAGCGAATCCGGGTAGGACTTGCCGTGGCCGTAATACCAGTTGCAGACGTCTGCCGTGATGGTGAAGCCAGGCGGGACCGGCAATCCAAGGCGGCACATCTCGGCAAGGTTCGCGCCCTTGCCGCCGAGCCGGTCGCGGTCCCCGGCATGGCCCTCCGCGGCGCCGTCACCGAAGGTATAGACCCATTTGACCATTCCGGACCTCGCGACGCTTCCTGGCTTAAAAGAGCGATATGATGCTGCAGTGCGAAATTCAAGCGGCCCCGATCGAGGCTCAAACTACAATCGATTAGCCGTTCCGAGGTTGCGAACGACAGGGCAACCGGGACGAAAGGGGAGCCATGGCTTGCCGCATCCCGGAGGAAGGTCTAGAACGCAACAGGAACAAAGCGGAGTGTCATCATGAAGCAGACCGGCAAGCTCGACTATCTCGAAATGTCCGCCACCGGAGGCAGCCTCGACAGCGTGAAGGCGTTCTATGCCGCCGCCTTCGGCTGGGCTTTCACCGACTACGGCGCCACTTATTCGGCCTTCGACGAAGGCCTGGAAGGCGGATTCCAGGCGGATTCGGCCGAGGCCGCGGGAAGGCCGCTGCCCGTCCTCTATTCGAACGATCTGGAGGAGACGCTCGCCGCAGTCGAAGCGGCCGGCGGGCGCATCGCCAAGCCGATCTTTTCGTTCCCGGGCGGCCGACGCTTCCATTTCACCGATCCGGCCGGCAACGAACTTGCGGTCTGGGGCGACTAACGCTCCTGGTTTCTGCCCCGTGCGGTTGGCGTCATCCGCGCGGAAGCTGAGCGGAAGCTGTGATTGTGCTTTCGCGCCTCACTCAATATAAGGCCGCTGGACCCGTTGGATTTCACCGGTCGATGGGGCGTAGCCAAGTGGTAAGGCAGCGGTTTTTGGTACCGCCATTCCCTGGTTCGAATCCAGGCGCCCCAGCCAACTCTCCGCACCCTGCGATGCTCGCGCCCAGGAGGGCCTCGCCTGGTTTCCCGAAGCGATTGCGGCCGACCGTCGCCCGCCTCCCAGGGTCAATAACCGCAACCCCGGCAGACCAGAGAAATCATCGGGTTTGATCGTCAGCAATGCGTAGCCGTGCTTGATGGCCTGGGCTGCGATCCACACATCATTATAGCGTGGCCGGGGAGAAAGCCCGGCCTGCCGGACGGCCGCCGCGAGCACGCCAAAGGC
>JAJFMR010000346.1 GCA_020696915.1 Rhizobiaceae bacterium
AAGGCGCACCGGCGGCGTGGGCGAACAGGCCGCCGGCCGAGATCAACCTGAAGCCAACCGGCGAAGCGGGCGGGAAAGCCGATGTCTGAAGTTCTTCGTTTCCGGCGCGGCGGACCGGCGGCCGCGGGAGGTGGCGCGTGACCTCGCCTTTCCGGATCGCCGGTAGCGGCCGCCTGACGCCTGCAAGGACGGCCCGCTTCAGCTTCGACGGGAAAGGCCATGTCGGCCTGCAGGGCGACACGCTGGCTTCGGCGCTGCTCGCCAATGGCGTGCACCTCGTCGGGCGATCGTTCAAGTACCACCGCCCGCGCGGCATATTGTCGGCGGGATCGGAAGAGCCGAACGCGCTGGTGAGCATCGAGCGCGATGCAGCGCGCAAGACCCCCAACGTGCGCGCCACGGTGCAGGAAATCTATGACGGCCTGAAGGCCAGTTCCCAGAACCGCTGGCCGTCGCTGTCCGTCGACGTCGGCGCAATCTCCGCGCTGGCCAGCCCGATGTTTTCGGCCGGCTTCTACTACAAGACCTTCATGTGGCCCAAAGCGGCCTGGGAAAAGCTCTATGAACCGGCAATCCGGGCCGCCGCGGGTCTCGGCGACGCGCCGGACCAGCCGGATCCGGACCGCTATTCGTCGCGCTTCGCGCATTGTGACGTCCTGGTCGTCGGCGGAGGGCCGGCAGGCATCGCCGCGGCGCTGGCTGCGGCCGAAACAGGGGCCCGGGTGATCCTTGCGGACGAGCAGGCGGAATTCGGCGGTTCGCTCCGCGCCGAAAGCCGCGCCATGATCGACGGCAAGGACGGCTTCACATGGGCAAGGGAGACCATCGCCGGGCTGCGGACTACGGACAATGTGCGGGTGCTTTCGCGCACCACCGCGTTCGGCTACTACGCCCAGAACCTGGTCGGCCTGGTCGAGCGGGTCAGCGACCATCTCGCGGCTCCCGACCAAAGCCTGCCGCGCGAACGGCTCTGGCAGGTCCGGGCAAGACGGGTCGTCCTGGCGACCGGCGCCATCGAGCGCCACATGGTCTTTGCCGACAACGACCGGCCCGGCATCATGCTGGCATCGGCAGCCCGCGCCTACCTCAATCATTACGGCGTCGCCGTCGGCAGGAATGTCGGCGTCTATACCGCCGGCGATTCGGGCTATGCCACGGCAATCGACCTGAAGAAGGCGGGTGTCGGCATCGCGGCCATCGTGGACCTTCGCGACAATCCGGCAGGCGCGCTGGTCGACGAGGCGAGAGCGCTCGGCATCGAGATCAATCACGGACGCGCGGTGACCGGCACGGCCGGACGCCTGCGCGTGGCGTCGATGACGGTCCAGCCGAAGACCGGCGGCGGCAAGCGCACGATCCCGGTCGATGCGCTTCTGACCTCGGCGGGATGGACGCCGTCTGTGCATCTCTTCTCGCAGTCACGCGGCAAGGTCGCCTTCGACGAAGCGACGAAGCGGTTCCTGCCGGGGGAATATGCGCAGGACTGCATCTCGGTCGGCGCCTGCAACGGAACGGACGGACTGTCGGCCGCGCTCGCAGAGGCTCTGAAGGTCGGCGAGCGAGCGGCGCGGCAGGCGGGGGCGAAATCGGCGGCCACGTCGAAGCCGAAGGCGCAAGGGACGGAGAGCCGGGCCGGAGGCGTGCTCGGCGCCGGTCCCGGCGCGGGAGCGGAGAGCGGCGGCAAGGCTTTCGTCGACTTCCAGAACGACGTCACCGCCAAGGACATCCGGCAGGCGGTGCGGGAGGGGATGCGATCGATCGAGCACGTCAAGAGGTTCACGACCAACGGGATGGCGACCGATCAGGGCAAGACGTCGAACATGCACGGACTGGCCGTTGCGGCCGAGACGCTGGGAAAGCCGATCCCCGAGGTCGGCCTCACCACCTTTCGTCCGCCCTATACGCCGGTGAGCTTCGGGGCCATCGCCGGGCACGCGCGCGGTCCGCTGTTCGACCCGACCAGAAAGACCGCGATGCATGGCTGGGCAGAGGCTAACGGTGCCGTATTCGAGGACGTCGGCCAATGGAAGCGGGCATGGTACTTCCCGCGCGCCGGCGAGGACATGCATGCGGCCGTCAACCGGGAGTGCGTGACGGTGCGCAACAGCGCCGGCCTGTTCGACGCCTCGACGCTCGGCAAGATCGAGGTCGTCGGCCCCGACGCGGCACGCTTCATGGAACTCCTCTACACCAATCCGTGGCAGAAGCTGGAACCCGGCCGCTGCCGTTATGGCGTCATGCTCAGGGAAGACGGCTTCATCTACGACGACGGCGTGGTCGGGAGGCTGTCTGCCGATCGCTTCCACGTCACCACCACGACCGGCGGCGCGGCGCGCGTCATGAACCACATGGAGGATTATCTCCAGACCGAGTTCCCGTACCTCGACGTCTGGCTCACCTCGACTTCGGAGCAATGGGCGGTGATCGCCGTGCAGGGACCGAAATCCCGGGACATCGTTCAGCCGCTGGTCGACGGCATCGACCTGTCGGACACCGCAATGCCGCACATGGCGGTGCGCGAAGGCAAGATCTGCGGCGTGCCGACGCGGCTCTTCAGCATGTCGTTCACCGGCGAGCGCGGGTACGAGGTCAATGTCCCGGCCGACTGCGGCGAGGCCGTCTGGGAAGCGCTGTGGGCCGAAGGCGAAAAGCACGGTGCCTGCGCCTACGGCACCGAGGCGATGCACGTCCTGCGTGCCGAGAAGGGCTTCATCATCGTCGGCCAGGACACCGACGGCACGGTCACTCCGAACGATGCCGGCCTCGACTGGGCGATCGGCAAGAAGAAGACGGATTTCGTCGGCATGCGCGGCCTGAGCCGCCCCGATCTCGCGGCGGCCGGACGCAAGCAACTCGTCGGATTGCGCACCAGTGATCCCAACATCGTCCTCGAGGAGGGTGCCCAGGTTGTCGAACATCCCGACCAGGCGCTGCCGATGAAGATGATCGGGCACGTCACGTCCAGCTACTGGTCGGAGAATTGCGGGCGTTCCATCGCGCTGGCTCTGGTGGCGGGCGGCCGCGACCGCACCGGCCAGACGCTGTTCGTGCCGATGCCGACCGGACCGATCGAAGTCGAGGTCGGCGGCACGGTGTTTTTCGAGGAAAGAGGAGACCGCCCGCATGATTGAGACGGCGAGAGCGGCGAATGCACCGGCCGCGCGCCGGCGGCCCAAGCTCGCAGGGTCAGAGCTGCACCTCGGCTCGGTGGCGGTTTCCGTCCTGCCGCCGGCGTCGAGAGTGTCGTTGCGCGCGCCTTCAGTCTCGGCTCCGGCCCTGTCGAAGGCGCTTGGTGTCGAGCTGCCGACCAGGCCGAAGGGCTCGGCGGTCGCGGCCGGGCGAACGGCACTCTGGCTCGGGCCCGACGAATGGCTCATCATCGCTGGCGAACACGACGATATGCTGGCCGGTCTTGCCGGCATCGAAGCGGTTCACTCGGCGGTCGACGTCTCGCACCGCAGCGTGGCATTCGCGGTCAGCGGTGCGGATGCGGAGCCGACCCTCAGCGCCGGCTGCCCCCAGAACCTCGCCATCGATGCGTTTCCCGTCGGCGCCTGCTCGCGCACCGTGTTGGGCAAGGTCGAGATCGTGCTGTACCGCACGGCGAGCGAGGCCTTTCGCGTGGAGTGCTGGCGATCGTTTTCGGATTATGTGTTCGGCTTCCTTGGCGAGGCCGCCCGGGATGCCGCCGCCGACCGCGATCGATGATGGTTCTGGTCTACCGGTCGTTCGAAGCGTTGAGCTGATCGGGCGTCAGTC
>JAJFMR010000347.1 GCA_020696915.1 Rhizobiaceae bacterium
GCGTCGGCGGTCGCGATGTTCCCGGACGGCCAGATGAGGTTTGGCCGGGACGGTTTTCCGACTTTCTCCGCCCAGCTTCCCGACGGACGGCCAGTCGGAATCGAGATCCTGGTCGACACGCTGGTGACGCGCCGCCTGCCGCAATTGTGGCTGAAGCTGACGATCGGCGACAAGGCTCGCCGCCGCGATTTCTCCATCGGCGCCCTGGCAAGGCCGACCGGCGCAGAGTTCTATTCGCTGGTCCACGAACTGCCGGAATGGATTGCGCCGCCCGATTGCGATCTGCCGTTGCTGGTGCGTGGCAGGTCGGCCACGGCGGCGGACGCCGCACGGGCCGGGGCCGTGTTGCGAAGCCTCTTCGCGGATCGGGAAGTCAAGGAAGCCGTGGCCACCCCGCGTGGCGTGCGCATCGTTCGCCGTGTGGCCGAAGGCGATCGTGGCGCCCATCTTCTGCTCCGCCAGATCCGTTTTCCCGTAGATACGGTATCGGCCGATCTGATACGGACTGCCGTGGCGGATGCGGAGGCGCTCGCTGATGCCTTGACCGATACCGCACCGGTCCGGGATCTCGAGCTGGAGCTGCAATGACGACGGCGACGATGAAGAAGCCCGTCCATCCCTATCTGGTGCTGGCGCTGGCGATCCTGTTTCCCGGCGCCGGTCACGTCGCGATCGGCCAGGCCGGCCGTGGCCTGATCTACATCTTCTTCATCGTACTCTTTGCCATGCTGTCATATGCGACCACGACGCCGGAACACTCGTTCCTCGGCAGGCACGCCGGGGGCCTGTTCGTCTGGGCCTTATCGATTCCGGACGCCTACCGGCGGGCCCGCCTCGCTCATTTCACGTAGCGGGTCGAGCTCGCCTATTGGGTCAACGCGAAACCGGCGCAGCGGTCGCCCAGCATCATTGCCGGCGCGTTGGTATTCCCGGCGTTTATGTTGGGCGCCGCGGACATGTCGCAGACCCTGAGCCGGGCAATGCCGCGGACACGCATGCGGGCGTCGAGCACGGCCAGCGGATCGCCATCGGCACCCATCCGGCAGGTTCCGGCAGGATGATAGTTGGTCTTGACGAAGCGCCTGCAGTGATCCCGCAGTTCCTCGTCCGATGCTTTCGGAGACGGAATGGCGATTTTTTCGATTTTCGAGGCCAGCGGCTCCGTCGCGAAAGCCTGCATGAAGAAACGCTGCCCGGCGATCATCTCCCTCATGTCCTCCTCTTCCCGGAGAAGGTTGGGCGAGACCAGCGGCATGTCCGCCGGGTCCGCCGAACGCAGTTTCACCGTGCCGCGCGACCTGGGCTTGATCACCACCGTGGTGATGGTGACCCCATAAGTATCGGCCAGCAGCGAGCGGGTGTCGCGGTCGAGATAGACGATGGGCACGCAGAACGCCTGGATGGTCGGCTCTACGGCGGGGTCCGATGGGGAGACGAAGGCGCCGGCCTCGACGCCCGCGGAGGTGATCGGGCCCGTCCCGAACAGCTTGAAATGGAGCCCGTTCCTGTACATGCGCCAGCCGCTGCCCTGGCGGAAGTAGCCATACTTTCCATTGGCAGTGGCGATCATCGGCACTTCGGGGTGGTCGATCAGGTTCTCGCCGATGCCAGGCAGGTCGGCAAGGCAGCCGATGCCGTGCGCCTCGAGCCCGGCGGCCGGGCCAAGCCCTGAAAGCATCAGCAGCTTGGGAGTCACCAGCGCCCCTGCCGCGACCAGGATTTCTTCGGAGGCGTAAGCGGTCTGCGGCGGGCCGCCGCGGGTCCGGTATTCCACACCCTGGGCGGTGCCGTTCTGGACTACGATGCGCGACGCTTCGGATTCCAGCCTCACGGTCAGCCGGGGATCGTTCTTCAGCGGCTCGATGAAGGCATAGGCCGCGCTGCTGCGCCTGCCGCCCCTGTTGGTGAACTGGTAGAAACCGACGCCGCGCTGCGACTGTCCGTTGAAGTCGTGGTTATACGGCTCACCAAGCGCCTGGACGGCCTGGACGAACCAGCGCGAGAAGTCGTCGACGTGTCCGGGATCGGAGACGAGCAGCGGGCCGCGCGCGCCATGCCGTTCGTCGTTGAGGCGATTGTTGCCCTCCATAGCCCGAAAATGCCGGAGCACGGCAGGCCAGCTCCAGTCTGCGCCGTCATTGTTGCCGCGCAGCATATCGTGCCACTCGTCGTAGTCGGAGGGGCGTCCGCGCATGTAGACCTGCGCGTTTACCGATGATCCGCCGCCAAGAACGTTGCCTTGGGGAATATCGTGCGCGCGGCCGTTGAGATGCGGCTGCGGGACCGTTGTATGGTAGCGCATGAACTTGCTGCCGTTGATCATCTTGAAGATGCCGGGCGGCATGTCGAGAAGGGGATGACGGTGGGAATGACCTGCTTCGAGCAGCAGGACACGCGCCCCGCCCTCCGTTACCAGGCGAGAGGCGGCGGCACATCCGGCCGAGCCGCCGCCGACGACGACGAAGTCGAAGGTTTCAGCTGCCAATGGGTTTCCTTTCGGCCGAGATTCCGGAGATGTGGACAGCTGCGGCTCTCAGTCCACAAACCGTCCGGCAATCAAATCTTGACTCTGGTCGCATGCCAAGCTGAATTCACGTCGTGTTTGGTCCGACCAGAGGACGGCGCGACCACTCGGCGTCGGAAAGGCTGACTTCGGTGACCGTCGGTTCCACCATCCGCAACATTCGCGCCGAGTTGTTCCGGGTGCCTCTCCCGGAGGTGCTCTCCGATGCGAAGCATGGCGACCACACGCATTTCGAGCTGATTACCGCGACCGTCGAATTGGCCGATGGTCGCGAAGGTACCGGTTACACCTATACGGGAGGCAGGGGCGGGTCGGCCGTCCTCGCTCTGATCGAGACGGATCTGACGCCGTTTCTTCTCGGCCGGGACGGCGCCGATGTCGAGATGCTCAACGACGAGATGCAGTGGCACCTCCACTATGTCGGCCGTGGCGGCATCGCTTCCTTTGCGATTTCGGCGCTCGACATTGCACTGTGGGATCTGCGCCTGAAGACCGCCGGCCAGCCGCTCTGGCGCGCCGCCGGCGGCGCCGGCCGGCAGGCCAGGGCCTATCGGGGTGGCATCGATCTCAACTTTCCGCAAGAGAAGCTGGTCGAAAGCGTCGCCTCCTACCTCGATGATGGTTTTCAGGCGGTCAAGATCAAGGTCGGCAAACCCGACCTTGCCGAGGATGTGCGGCGGGCGGCGGCGGTCCGCGAGCGTATCGGTCCGGCGACCGTGTTCATGGTCGATGCCAACTATGCCCTCGATGTCGATGCCGCGATCAGGGCTGCCGAAGCGTTCCGCGAGTTCGACCTGCTGTGGTTCGAGGAGCCGATCATCCCGGACGACTGGTTCGGCTACGCCCGCATTGCCAAGGCGACAGGCATGCCCCTGGCAATGGGCGAGAACCTCCACACTCTTTCAGAATTCGAACTCGCCCTCGAATGCTCGGCGCTGTCGTACATCCAGCCCGATGCATCGAATTGCTGCGGCATCACCGGCTGGCTGCAGGTCGCACGGCTTGCGGAGGGTTACGGGATTCCGGTCTGCAGCCACGGGATGCAGGAACTGCATGTCAGCCTGGTGCCGGCTCGGAAAAACGCCGGCTGGCTCGAGGTGCACGGTTTTCAGATCGATCGATATACGAACCATCCCCTGGTGCTGGAGGACGGCCATGCCATTGCGCCCGACGTACCGGGGATCGGCGTCAGCTTCGACTGGGACAAGCTGGCCGAGGCGCAAAA
>JAJFMR010000040.1 GCA_020696915.1 Rhizobiaceae bacterium
AAACGCCGGCGAGCCGCCGGCGTTTTTCGATTGTTCAACAATGGCTGGACAGGCGATCCGAGCTAGGCAGTCTTGCTGCTGATCCACTGCGAAAGCGCCGTCTTGGGCAGGGCTCCGACCTTGATGTCGGCCACTTCGCCGTCCTTGAAGAGCATCAGAGTGGGGATCGAGCGTACCCCGAACTTCGCGGCCAGCTCGGGATTCTCATCGATGTTGAGCTTGGTGATCTTCACCTTGCCGTCCATCTCCCTGGAGATCTCCTCGAGCGACGGACCGATCATCTTGCATGGTCCGCACCATTCGGCCCAGAAGTCGACGACCACCGGCCCTTCGGCCTCGAGCACATCGCTCTGGAAGTTCTTGTTGTCTACCTTGACGGTTGCCATGGAGAAGCCTTTCGAGTTGCGGTGCACCATATGTGGGCCAGGGGCGGCCGCGTTCAAGCGGCGTTGTGTCACGCATGCGTGAGTCGGACAAGCGCGCCTGCCAGCGCGCCTCCCGGCACAAGTATCAGCCGCGGCGCTTCGGTGAACAGCAGGGCGGCTGAAATTTGAAGGTCCGGGTAAAGAGGCTTCAGCAGCGCTCCGTAGAGGGCGAGCTGGAGCACGTAGGCTGCCGGGACGTCGGCGAGCGTGACGGGAGCCGGGCGATTGCTCTTGTAGTCGAGTATCAGGACCGCGTCGTCCGTGACGGCCAGCCGGTCGATCTTTCCGGAAACCGTGCGTTTCCTGCCGCGCACATCGACCTCGCCCATCACCGAGACCTCGGCGCGGGAAGTCGGCGAGAAGAGCGGCGCAAATCGGGCATCGCCCAGAATGTCCCTGACCTGCCGCCACGCGGCATCCTTTTCGGCTGCGGGCCAACGTGACGCGGCGCGGTCGAGATAACGGCAGGCCGCTGTCTGGCGCTGGCGCTCCGGTATGTTGGGCAGCATCTGCAGAAGCTTGTGAATGATGAGCCCTCGGGCCACAGCAAAACCGGCTTCGGTCTCGCCGTCCAGCACCGGCGAGCGGCCCGAAACGATCGAGGCCGCCGCTGGCTCCAGCAGGATCGACGCGCCTGACGGCGAAAGCGGATCCGGCAGATCCTCCTCCACGGGCGGGGCTTCGAAAAAATCCGGCGGCAGTGGGTCAGCGATGCGCTCGGGCGGAGTTAGTCCCAGTTCTGGCTGCAGGGGTGGCACTGCCGAGACGCGAAAGCGGGACACCGGCTGGCCGGTGACGGGATGCGGACGTTCCGCCGTTTCCGGAAGATTGCGCAGTGCTTCCGTGACGATCGCGTGCCAGGTCGCTGGGAGTTGCGGACGTTTGCCGTGATAGCCACAGACGATCAGCCTGTCTTCCGCACGTGTCATTCCGACATAGAGCAGGCGCCTGTACTCGTCGTCGCCGCGTTCCCTGACCCGGTTGGCCGCTTGGCGCGAAACTGAATTGCCCACCTCGGCGGCCGAACGCCAGAGAAATCCGGTGCCGCGCCAGCCGCTCCAGTCGGCCTCGAAGGGCAGCAGGCGCGGCAGATGCTGCTCGTTGAACGGCGGCGCCCCGCTGTCGACGAGGAAGACCACCGGCGCTTCCAGCCCTTTGGCGGCATGCACCGTCATGATGCGGATCTCGTCGCGGCCCTGATCCATTTCCCGCTTGATCTCGGGCGCTGCGCTTTCGAGCGTCGCGAGGAATGCTTCCAGTCCGGGAAGTCCCGTGCGCTCCTCCGCCAGGGTGAAGTTCAGGAATTCGTCGATGATGTCACCTGCTTCGGGACCGAGCCGGGCTATCATCCTCCTGCGCACGCCCTCGACGCCGGGCCTGCCCGCAAGCATGCCGGCATAGAACTCGAAGACCGGCCGGAACGCCGCTTCGTTGGCCCAGCCGTCGAGTTCGGCGACAATCCCTGCAAACGCCGGATTTGCCGCCGCCGCGCTCCTCAGAGACGAGAACAGCGATCCGTGCGCGCGGCGCGCGGCAAGTTCGAACAGCGCGTCTTCGCCGAGGCCGAAGATCGGGCTGCGCAGCACGGCGGCCAGGGACAGGTCGTCCTCCTGCTGGACGAGAAAGCGCCCGAGCGCCATCAGGTCCTTGACAGCGATGTGGGCGGGCAGCGCCAGCCGGTCGGCGCCGGCAACGGGAATGCGCTTTTCCTTGAGGCTCCGGGACAGAGCGTGGACGAAGCGGTCGCGCTTGCGCACCAGCACCATCACGTCGCCGGGGGCAAGACTCTTTCCGGTCCCCTCGATCACTTCATTCGTCTTCAGCCAGTGCTGGATGGTGCTTGCCACCGTCTCGGCGACGCGCACCGCCGGCGCCTTGGCATGGTCGACACTTTGCGTCCAGTCGTCGGGCTCGTCGACCTCCGTCGCGCCGACCGACGGCCAGACTTCGACATAGCCCGGCGCATCGAAACGGATCGCATCGTGCCTGACGGGATCAGGGCCCTGGGTAATGCCGCGGCGCGACGCCTGGCTTTCGAAGACCTTGTCGACGGCGCGCAGCACGTCGTTGGTCGAACGGAAAGAGAGAGTTAGCCGCACCGGCTCGAAAGCGGCCCTTGCCTCGCGGATTTTCCTTGCGAAGTCCTGCCCCGTTTCGGCGAACGCTTCGGGAACAGCACCCTGGAACGAGTAGATGGACTGCTTCTCGTCGCCGACGGCGAATATGGTGCGCCGGACATGGTCGCGCGCACCGGCCCCGGAGAAGAATTCACCGGCAAGCCCGGTGACCACATTCCATTGGTCCGGACTGGTATCCTGGGCCTCGTCGAGAAGAATGTGGTCTATGCCCTGATCGAGCTTGTACTGCACCCAGGCGGCTCCGTCCCGCCGCTGAAGCAGCCTGACGGTCCGGGTGATCAGGTCGTTGAAGTCGAGAAAGCCTCGCGCCGACTTTAACGCTTCGTAGCGGGCGATCAGCCAGTCGGCGATGACGAGCGCCGCGTTCGTTCCTTCGACCATGCGAAACAAGGCGAGCCGGTCGCAGGCTCGGATCAGCGCCCCTGTCGCTTCGAAGTAGCGATCGGCCAGATCGGGAAGAAGCGCGAGGAGCGTCTTCCTGAACACCACCGCGTCATAAGGCTCGCCGTTGTCTTTCAGAAAACCCTTGGCAAGGAGCTTCAGGCGCCTGACGGGGTCAGTCTCCGCGAAGCCCTTTCGGGCGGGCAAAGCCATGCTGGAAAGCACTCTTCTTGCATCCACAGCCTGAGCGGCTTCGACGAACGCCTCGAATTCATCGGGCGAGAACCCCGGCAGCGGCCATATCGCACCGGCGATCCGTTCTGCCGTCTCGCCTGGCGCAAAGCCGAATGCCGCCGACAGAAGATTCTCCCCCGGGTCGCCCCGGGACAGCGCCGCGATGAAGCTGCGCAAGGCGTCGCGCTTCAGCATGATCTCGCCGATCAGCCCTTCCAGGCCGTGCTCGCCGGCCCGATCGAGAACCGTTGCAAACGCCTCCCCCAGTACGACGCTCCGCGCGACGGCACCCGTCAGCATTTCACGTCGCGCCTCGGCAAGGAGTGCGGCCTCCATCCGCCGGTCGAGCAGGCTGAAACGCCCGGCGACGTTGGCCTCGATAGGAAACTGCTGCAGCACCGATTCGCAAAAGCCATGGATGGTCTGGATCTTCAGGCCGCCCGGCGTATCGAGCGCCTCGGCGAAGAGTTTGCGCGCACGGCGAAGCTTATCCACGCCGGGGCGCCGGCCGTCGAGGTCACCTATGCGCCTTGCCAGAGCTGCGTCGTCGAGCGTCGTCCATTCCGCCAGCCTGGAAAACACGCGGCTCGACATGTTCGCGGCGGCAGCACGCGTATAGGTCAGGCAGAGTATCCTGGCTGGATCGGTGCCTTCTAGCAGGAGCCGGATCACGCGCTCCGACAGGACGTGGGTCTTGCCGGCCCCGGCATTGGCCGAAACCCACACCGAGTTCTTCGGATCGGCAGCGCGTGCCTGCTGGGCAATCGTCTGGTCCGGAACCGGATAGCGCTTCCTCGTCATTCGACGGCGTCCTCTGCGTCGTCGCCACCAGCCGACCATTCCAGCACGCGTGCAAGATGGTCGTAATCGCCGTCGGTGTCGCCCTCGCGAAACGGCAGTGCCCGTGACTTGTAGCCCGTTTCCACCTGGCCGTAGTGCAGGAGCAGCCGCTCGAGGTGGCTCCAGGCTTTCTCGGACAAGGCAACCGCGTCCTTGCGCGCGCCGCGGTGCTCGAGGATGGTCTCGGGGGAAACTTCGCCATTGGCCTTCAGCCGCACGAAGATCAGATCACCGGGGTCCAGGGTCCCAAGGCCCTGGAAGGCGCCGCGCCGCAGCAGCGCGCCTTCCAGGGCCAGTTGCGGGGCAAGCAGCGTGTGCGCCTGGCCTTTGGAGGGCGATGAGGGTCTTGTAGTCGAGAATGTCCGCCTTGCCGGCGGCGAGCACGTCGACGCGGTCGGCATAGCCGGAGAGCGTCACTCCCGAAGAGCCGACTGCCGTTTTCTCAGCGCGCGCTTCCGGGCGGCGTTCCGCAATGTCAGCGGCGCGCGAGCGCTCCCAGTCGATGAAGCCGGAGGCGAGCTTGCCGAAGCGCGGCCACCAGACGGCATCGACATCGGCCGGCAACGCCAGTTCCGCGAAGCACTGCCGCCCAGCCTGCAAGAGCAGCCGGAGGGATTCGCCGTCGCGCGGATCGGTGCCCGAAGCACAGAACCGCCGGAGAATCTCATGGAACAGCGTGCCCCGCTCGGCCGCACCCGGGTCGCGCAAGAGAGGCTCGAGCGGAAACAGCTTCAGGATGCGGCGCGCATAGACGGCATAGGGATCGCGGCGCAGCGTCTCGATCTCCGTGACGGAGAAATGCGTCGGGCGGAATTCGAGCGGCGGCTTTGGTTCCGGCCGGCTGACGAACCTGATCTGCGGCGCCGCATCGAGCTCACGTGCCCAGGCGGCGAGATGCTCGCCGCGCGCGCGCATCTCGTGGGCCGCTTCCTTGCCGGCGAAGGCCAGCAGCCGCTGCAGCCATCGCGACCGGGTGGAAGGCGTTTCGCCGGCTCGCGCCGAGCGCGTCAGCACGACCCGCCTGGTTCCCAGAGCCATGCAGAAGTCGTGGGCAGACTGTCCGATTCGCCGCTCCGGGGGTTCGAGCTCCAGTCCCGACTTCATGGCCCGGGACATGAAGCGGTCTGCTTCCGCGCGACGCGGAAAGCTGCCCTCGTTGAGCCCGCCGATGACCAGCGTGTCGACGCTTTGCAGCCGGGCCTCGAGCGCCCCCCAGATGGCGATGCG
Source organism: Rhizobiaceae bacterium (assembly GCA_020696915.1). GTDB lineage: Bacteria > Pseudomonadota > Alphaproteobacteria > Rhizobiales > Rhizobiaceae > JAJFMR01. The sequence goes on from JAJFMR010000040.1 coordinate 5,246, forward strand.
CCGCTCGGCGCCCGGACGCGGCTTGACCGTCTCGGCCGACAGCAGCGCCGCGACAATGTCCGGCCATTCGCCGGGAGAAAAGCCGAAAGGAGCCGTGGCGGCGACCAGCCCGCGCAGGAATTCGGCCAGCCTTTCGCCGACCTCTCCCCCATAGAGCCCGGCGAAGCTGTTGCGCTCGTCCCTGGCCAGCGCCTCTAGCGAAAGGACCGTCGCGCGCGCCATCTCCGGCACGGTCGCCGAGGGCAGGGTCCCGGCGGCGATCAGCGGCGCGATTGCTTCGCCGAGGCGCCCGGCGACCTGCAACGCCGCGACGCGCCGATATTCGGTCAGCCTGGGAAACCAGAAGGGCTGACGCGGCTTGCCGCCGGTCTCGGCCAGCCGGCGCTCGACCAATGGGGCAAGTCCGGCTGCGTCCAGCCGCTCCGAGCCACCCCGCAGCGCTACCAGCTCGATGGTTTCGGCGGCATGTCGAACCGCCGCCCGCTGCAGGCCGAGCGTCAGTAGAGGATGTTTCAGCAGCGCCAGGACCGGAACCGGGTCACTTGGCCTCAGCGCCGCTTCCAGCAGCAGCGTCATCAAGGTCCCGGGGGGCGTTGCGGCCAGCGGCGTCCCGCCCGAATCGTCGGCGCGGATCCCGAACCGCCCGAGCTCGGCGGCAACGCGCCGCGCCAGTTGGCGGTCGCCGGTAACCAGGGCGGCGGTCCTGCCGGGCTCGGAAATGGCTTCCCGAAGCGCCAGCGCAATCGCCGCCGCCTCGTCGCGCTCGCGCGGCGCCTCGACCAGCGATACGCCCGACAGCGCTGCGGCGATGTCGCTGGCGGAAGCGGCGGCGCGGCGTGCCGACCACCGGTCGGTCGTCGCGGCGGGACGCAGCGCCTCCGACACCAGCACGGCACGCGTGGCGAGCGACGGCTCGGGCGCACCGACCTCCGCGATATCCTGGCGCAGGATGCCGATTCGCCGCAACAGCCGGGCCAGACCGAACTGCGGATGACCGAGCATGGCGGCGGGCGGGAAGGCGTCCGAAAGCATGTTCCAAGAGTCGTCGTCGATGGTCTTGTCGAGGCCGGGCAGGACGACGGCGCCGCGCGGCAGCCGGGCAATCGACGAGAGAAGCTCGGCCGTCGCCGGAATGGAGCCGGTGGAACCCGCGGCAATCACCGGCCCCGGGGGCGGTGATTGGCGCAGTCTTTCGGATTCCAGACGGATCAGCGCGTTGCGGTGCCAGGCCGGATTGGATTGACCCCGTTCGTCGAGAATCCGCGGCCAGTGCTCGGTGAGGATTGACAGGAATTCCAGCGTGACTTGCCACCAGCCGGCCAGACTGGCTGGGGCCAGTTCGCGAAGCCGCGTCCAGTCGGCGCCTTCGGTCTCGATCTCGTCCATGAGTGCGGCCAGATCGCGGGCGAGCCAGACTGCGTCGGCGGCCGATACCGGCACCTCCACCCTTTCGTCGAAGCGGGCAGCGACATGGTCCGGAAGCCGGCGCTTCCAGGCCCTCGCCAGATCGGCAAGATGGAGCAGCCGGTCCAGCCCGGAGATCGGCGGAGCAAGCTCGATCGCGCCGGCGCCCTGCGGGTCGAAAGCGGTTTCGTCCTCGTCGAACTCGCCAAGCGGGCGAATGACCGGAAGAATCGCCGAACGGACCTTTGAACGCTCCATGAAGATGGCGCGCAGCCGGCGCGCCGCGCGTCTCGTCGGCACGTATATGGTGACGTCCGCCAGCGCCATCGGGCCGGCTTCCGCTTCAAACGCCACCCCCAGACGGTCCGACAGGAGGGCATCTGCGAGTTCCGGAAGGAAGGGGACGCCGGGCGGAATGGACAGGATGCGAGGCAGGCGCGTTCCGTTCATCTTTCCTCGGTCAGGGCGGCAATGGCAGCCTCGGCAAGCGGGATTGCCTCAGGAGCACCCACTGTTATCCAGCTGCCGCCCATGAGGAGCCCGAACAGCCTGCCGTCGGCAATCGCCTGGTCGAAGTAGCGGTTGAGCGACTGCGGACCGGCAGGCGCGCCCCTGAACATCCCGGGTTCGGCAATCGCCGCTCCGGCATAGATCAGTCCTGTGGCGGCGCCGCCCGAGCGCGACAGCGCGCCGTCGGAAGCCAGGAAGAAGTCGGTCCCGCCGCTGTGGCCGGTCGCGAATAGACCGTCGGCGAGCATCAGCAGCATATCCATCCTGGCGGCGTCCCAGGCACGCGCCAGGCGACCGAGGTTCTGCTCGTCTCGATCGATCCAGAACGTGTCGGCGTTGAGAATGTAGAACGGTTCGCTGCCGAGTTCGGGCAACGCCTTGACGATGGCTCCCGCCGAATCGAGCAGCAGGTCGCTTTCGTCCGAAATGACGATCTTGGGCACCGTGCGGGAGGCCACATGGGCCGCGACCTGTTCCGGAAAGTGATGGACGTTGATGACAGCCTTCTCGACCCCGGCGGCCGCAAGGCAGTCCAGCCCGCGATCGAGCAGCGTGCGCCCGGCAACCCTTACCAGCGGCTTCGGCATCGTGTCGGTGATCGGCCGCATGCGGCGGCCGAGACCGGCCGCCAGCACCATCGCCACCCTTGGCGCCATCGTCAACGTCCTGCCTCGCCTGCCAGAAGGCCGCTGCGGCGGTAGAGACCTGCGAGGCCGGCCAGTGCCGGGTGCTCGAATGCCCGGTCGAGGTAATTCCTGATCCGCGGCAGATGTCCAAGATAGTCCGGCTTGCCGTCGCGTCGGTCGAGGCGGACGAAAATGCCGAGGATCTTGGAGTTCCGTTGCGCGGCCATTACGGCGTAGGCTTCCTGGAACGATGTCCGGTCGAACGGTCCGGCCGTTTCCCGTGCCGCGACATAGGCTTCGACGGTCGCTTCCTCGATCTCGGGAGGAATGGTGGCGCGCGCGTCCATCGCCAGAGAAGCGACGTCATAGGCTGGCGGGCCGATCAGCGCGTCCTGGAAATCCAGGATGCCCAGTCGGTCGTGCCCCCGCCTTCCGGGGCGCCAGATTATGTTGGGAGAATGGAAATCCCGCAGCACCAGTGACTCCTCGCCACCGGCAAGGCGATCCAGCGCGGCGTGCCATTCGTTTCGAAACTCTTGCCGCAGGGCGGCTCCCGCGGTCTTTCCCGAAACAAACGGAAAATACCAGTCGATCAGCAGTTCCGCCTCAATCAGCATCGCATCGCGGTCGAAGGGCGGCACGTCATGGTGGACGCCGGGCGCTGCCACCATCCGCCGCGGCCACGACCGGGCATGGACCGCCGCGAGAAGGTTAGCTGCGGCTTCGTAGCGATAGGCTTGCGGCGTGCCCGCCGGACCGAGGACGCTCTCATCGCCGAGATGTTCGATCAGCAGAAACCCCTGGTCCAGATCCTGCGCGTAGATCGCCGGGACCGTCACGCCGCCCGCCGCAAGCGCACGATCGACAGCGACGAATGCCGCTGCCGAGCGCGCGGTGTGAGCTATGTCCGCATAGGATCGATCGCCGCGAACGGGCTGCCCGGGCGCGAGACGCGGCGAATTCATGAGCAGACGCGGCTGGGCACCGGGGCGGCTGACCACTTCATAGGAACGGGCCGATGCGTCGCCCGCAAAATGCCGCCTGCCGGCGTCGCCCCACCCGTACGCCGACAGGAAATCGCGCATTGCAAGGGACCGCGCCAGTCGGTCGAAGGCGGATCCCGACCCGTCGATGCGCGCCAGACGCCCCTGGCTCCGGTGGCAGAGCTCGAGGCGAATCGCGCCGGGCGGCAGTCGTGCGCCCGCACGTTCGGGCCATTCGATCAGCACCGCGCCATCGGCGAGCGCCTCGTCGAGACCGAGCTCGTCGAGTTCGGAAACCGCCGACAGCCGGTAAAGGTCGAAATGGTGAACTGGCACCCGCGCCTGATAGGACTGGACCAGCGTGAAGGTGGGGCTGGGGACATCGAGGCTGGGATCGCCGGCCAAGGCCCGCACCAGGCCGCGGGCCAGCGTCGTCTTGCCGGTTCCGAGATCGCCGGAAAGGGCTACCACGTCACCGGGCCGCAACGCCATGGCGAGATCTTCGCCGAGCCTCGACGTCGCCGCTTCGTCAGCCAGAAAGCGCTCCAGCGCGGTGGTGCGCGGCGCTGCCGTCATTCGGCGGCAGCACGCATGCCGGTCGGGCCAGTCGGGAATACGCAGATCACCGTGGTGCCCCGACCGCTGGCCGATTCGATGCGCACGCTGCCCCCGTGCAGCTCGACGAAACTCTTGACGATCGACAGGCCCAGTCCGGCGCCGCGCCGGCGGCCGCCGTTGCCGCGCGGCTCAAAGCGCCGGAACACGGCATCCAGCACTTCAGGCGACATGCCGGGACCATTGTCATGCACCGAGAATTCGACGCCGGCCTCGGTCCGGCGACAGCCGAGCGTGATCGTACTTCCGTCCGGCGCATAGTTAACTGCGTTGGTCAGCAGATTGTAGAGAATCTGGCGAATACGAGTCTCGTCGCCGTGGAACGAGGAAGGGGCCGATGCCGTGTCGACGGCCAGGGAAATCGAATGCTCGGCGAGGCGGTCGGCGATCAACTCCGCCGCGCCGGCGATCGTGCGTCTGACCTGAACCTCTGCAATGTCCAGCTCCATGATGCCGGCATCGACTGTTGCGAGGTCGAGAATGTCGTTGACGATGGTCAACAGGACGGACGAGGACGAACCGATATGTTCGACGTATTCACGCTGCCTTTGACTGAGCGGACCGGTGGCCGGCAGCGACAGGAGTTCGGTGAAGCCGATGATGTTGGTCAGCGGCGAGCGCAGCTCATAGGATACGTGCTGAACGAAATCGTTCTTGAGCTGGTCGGCCTTTTCCAGCGCTTCGTTGGTCTGCTTGAGCGCCCGCTCTATGTTGACGCTGTCGGTCACGTCCACGAAAGTGATCATGACCTGGCCGTTCGGCAGGTGAACGAGAGAGTACCGAAGCACGGTGCCGTTCACCAGTTCCGCCAGGCCCTGGCGACCGCGTCTTTCCTCGTCGAAGCCGGTGACGGAGGCGACGAAGCCCGGCCAGGGGTTGTCCTTTGCCAGGCTGTCGCAGCGCGCCCTGATATCCGTGATGTGAACCTTCTGGGCGACCAGGTCTTCGGCAAATCCCCACAGCGTGTTGAAGGCGGGATTGGACAGGCGGATGCGGCCGTCGGGCCCGAAGACGGCGACCCCTTCCGCCAGATTGTCGAGCGTTTCCCCCTGCACGCGCACCGCTGTGGCGTAGCGGCTTTCGAGATTCATCTTTTCCGTCAGGTTCTCGAAGATCCAGGTAACGCCGCCGTTCGGTTGCGGATTGGCGACGACCCGGATCGTGCGTCCGTCCGGCAGATGCCACCAGTGGATCTGGGACTCCACGGCCCGGTATGCCGAGAGCAGACTTTCCTTCCAGCGTCGCCATTCGGGCTGTTCGGCGATCTTTCCCTCGCTGCGCAGCCGGTCGATCAGAAGCGCGTTGTCGGGGGCGCTGGCCAGGAAGGCCTGGTCGAGATCCCACAGCTTCAGGAACGCCTGGTTGAAGAAGCGCAGCTTTTGCTCGCCGTCGCAAATGGCCACGGCCGTGGTCAGCTGGTCGAGCGTGTCGGCATGGCTGCGGATCGTGCGTTCGTGCTCGGCACGGATGGCTTCGATCTCGCTGTTGTCCACCGCGATCCCAGCCGAGCCTTCCCCACCGGCGAAATCGAAGACCGACAGGACGTGGCGATCGCCTTCTATCACAGTCGAAAGCGCCTGCTGAAATACCGGTTTGGACAGATGGTGCCTGCCGATCGCCTCGCGGGCCTGGGTCCCCAGCAATTCCCTGCCGTCGCTGATCACCGCGTCGGGCCCGGCAGCCTCGACCGAACGTGCATAGGCGCGGTTGACCCATTTGAGGCTGCCATCGGAACGGCGGAGCCAGAACGGCATGTCGAGTGCATCGATCAGCCCGAGAATGTTCTCCTGATCGGCGGCGAGCCGCTGGTTTTCGAGCTTCAGCCGCGCCTGCAGGCGTTGCGCCTCGGACAGGGAAAGGAAGCGCACGACGACATGAGCGGCGCTCTTGCGGCCCTGCACCTCGAGTGGAGCACCGTTCTGCGCCTCGATGACGAGATCGAAAGCCACGCCCTTGTCTCGCAATGCCGAAATTGCATGCTCCAGGGCAGCAGCGGAACGCGGCATCAGCCAGCGTCCGAAGGCCAGGAAGGCCGCACGGTCGTCTGGTGCGCCGCTCTCCATCGGCAGGGCTCCGATAAGCTCGGGCTTCCTCCGGCTGCTGGTCCACACCAGGACACGCTGATCACGCATGTTGAGCAGCGCGTCGGATCGCTGCAGCGCCGCACTGAGATCGGCGACCCGGCCGCGCAGCTCCAGATTCTCGGCCGCCGTGCGTGTCCGCTCGCGGATGAGGAAGATTGCCGAGAGCAGGGCCGCGCCCATGACGCCGGCAAAGCTCGCAAGCTGGATGACGTCGACCGCGTTCAGCGAGGCTCCCGGTGCTTCGACGCCGTCCTGGGCTGCCGCAAGCTGCACGAAAAGGCAAAGCAGAGCGGGACCGGCGAGAAAAGAGCCCGTCGAAAGGGACGGCCGGCGCACAACCTGCCTGACCGCGCCGCTCCCGGCCATCACGGACCCCTCGTCGCCGCCGGAATCGGCGTTTCCCGCCCGACACGGGTCTTCCCCGGCATGTCTTGTTCCTCTCCGCCGCCTGAACGCAAGACTGCCTGACACGCTGTTCGCCGGAGTAGCCGGAGCATACACCGCGCGAATCAGGCTCACAATAACCGCTTGCCGAAACGCCGTGAAGAAGCCGACGGCAAAAACAGACGGGGGCAGATGTCAGCTGCCCATCATCAATATATTGTATGATCCTTCGACTTGTCTAATAGCGGTAGTGCTCCGGTTTGAATGGTCCTTGCGGCGGGATGCCGATATAGGCGGCCTGTTCGCCCGACAGTTCGGTGAGCCTTGCGCCAAGCTTGTCGAGATGCAGCCGGGCAACTTTTTCGTCGAGGTGCTTGGGCAGGACGTAGACCTTGTTCTCATACTGGCCGGGCCGGGTGAAAAGCTCGATCTGGGCCAGCACCTGGTTCGTGAACGAGGCCGACATGACGAAGCTCGGATGGCCGGTGGCGTTGCCGAGATTGAGCAGCCGTCCTTCGGATAGAAGGATCATCCGCTTGCCGTCGGGGAACGAAATCATGTCGACCTGCGGCTTGACCGACGTCCATTTGAGGTTGCGGAGCGCAGCTATCTGGATCTCGTTGTCGAAGTGCCCGATGTTGCCGACGATCACCATGTCCTTCATCGCCCGCATGTGATCGAGGGTAACCACGTCCTTGTTTCCGGTGGCAGTGATGACGATGTCGGCGGTCGGCGCCGCCTCCTCGAGCGTCACCACCTCGAAGCCGTCCATGGCGGCCTGCAGCGCACAGATCGGGTCGGCTTCGGTTACCTTGACGCGGGCGCCGGCGCCGCGCAGCGAAGCCGACGATCCTTTTCCTACATCGCCATAGCCGCACACAACCGCGACCTTGCCGGCCATCATCGTGTCCGTAGCGCGGCGAATGCCGTCGACCAGCGACTCCTTGCAGCCGTACTTGTTGTCGAATTTGGATTTGGTCACGGAATCGTTGACGTTGATGGCCGGGAAGGGCAGCAAGCCCTTCTTCTGAAGCTGGTAGAGCCGGTTCACGCCGGTCGTGGTCTCCTCCGTGACGCCGCGTATCGCCGCTCTCTGCGCAGTGAAGAAGCCCGGCGTCTCCGCCATGCGCTTCCTGATCTGCGCAAACAGGATCTCCTCCTCCTCGCTGCCGGGTGCCGAAAGAACGTCCTCGCCTGCTTCGGCGCGCGCGCCGATCAGAATGTACATCGTGGCGTCGCCGCCATCGTCGAGGATCATGTTCGTCGTGCCGCCATCGGGCCACTGGAAGATGCGGTCGGTGTAGGTCCAGTAGTCCTCGAGCGTCTCCCCCTTCACCGCGAAAACAGGCGTGCCGGCGGCCGCAATGGCCGCCGCCGCGTGATCCTGGGTCGAGAAGATGTTGCACGAAGCCCATCGTATCCCGGCGCCCAGCGCCTGCAGCGTTTCGATCAGCACTGCGGTCTGGATCGTCATATGCAGCGATCCCGAAATGCGCGCGCCCTTCAGCGGCTTCGCCACACCGAACTCTTCCCGGCAGGCCATCAGGCCGGGCATCTCCGTTTCGGCGATCTCGATTTCCTTGCGGCCCCAGTCGGCAAGCGCGATGTCGGCTACGATATGGTCATTGCGACCGGCCATGGCAGAACTCCAGTTTGGTCCAGGCGCCGCGTCCGGGCAGGCCGCGCGCAAAAAGTGCGGGCCTGACTAGCAGATCGCGCTTTTGCCGACAATGGATATAAAGAAATCTTTATCCGTGCATGTGTTCGACGATCACAGTTCCTCGCCGAAGCGTCCGGCAATCAGTTCCTCGATCGCCGACATCACCTGCTCCGCCTCCGGGCCGGAGGCGGTCACCCGGATCGAGCAGCCGGGACTGGCCGCCAGCATCATCAGTCCCATGATCGAGGTTCCCCCGACACTGGTGCCGTCCTTTTCCACCTCGACGGAAGCCTGATGTGCGGCCGCGACCTGGACGAATTTCGCCGAGGCCCGCGCGTGCAGCCCACGCTGGTTGACGATCCGGAACTCCCGGATGATCGGCGTTTCGCGTGTTTTGTCGAAGCTTTCGCTCATTTGCCTGCCAGGAGACGGCTGGCGACATTGATGTACTTGCGGCCGGCAGCCTGCGCCTCGTCGACGGCGACCCCGATGTCGCCGTTCTTGCGGACGCTGGAAAGTTTGATCAGCATGGGCAGGTTCATGCCGGCAATCACCTCGATGCGACCCGTCTCCATCACCGAGATGGCAAGGTTGGAAGGAGTCCCGCCAAACATGTCGGTGAGCACGACCACGCCGGATCCGTCGTCGACCGTGGCGACTGCATCGACGATGTCGCGCCGGCGCTGCTCCATGTCGTCATCGGCGCCGATCGCCACGGTCTCGAAGTTGTCTTGGGGGCCGACCACATGCTCGACCGCCTTGCGGAACTCGGCGGCCAACTGACCGTGCGTCACGAGCACGAGTCCAATCATTCTTCGACTCTCATCGTCCACTCACCGGATAGACGGCCGTCGTGCAATTCCCGGTCCAGGCCCCGGGGGATGGCCGCATCCAAGGGTTCGCCCTTCCGGCTGTCCGGCGGCGGGAGCGCTATCTTGTCGACGACGCCGGCATTGACAAGCCGAAAATGCGACCGCTGCGCCCATTTCTTCGCAGTGCAACATCGAATCGTCAAGAATCCCCACCGAATGGCGGTAGCGCGAGCCAGGAGGCGACTACCAGCAGCGCCGCCTGACGGTCGCCCCCGGCCAGTCTCAGCACAGGAACGCTGCACCCGCCGAGAAGTTCGATCTCGGGTTCCGGGAAGCGTCGAGCATCGCTTTTTTCGACCAGGTCGACGTGGAGATCGACCGGCGCCCTCATCTCGTGCCGGATCGGCCGCGGACCCAGGCCGCGAATTTCGATGAGGCCAGCCAGTGCTTGCGGCGCCGTGCAGATCAACCGGCCATCATGGCTGGAAAGCAGCAGCTGATCGTCGCCGACCAGGCATCCGAACCGGCCGAGCGCGCGAGCGTGCATGAGGAGCGCCAGCGCCAGCCCAGTCTTCCCGAGCCCCGACGCTCCGGAAATCAGAACGCCGCGATCGCCGACCACGACGGCGCTGGCATGAATGTTGGTGACCATGACTTGCGGTCGCCCTCAGCCGTCGGCCGGCAGGGTGACCGTGAAGCGGGCACCGCGGATCTCGCCCGGCTTGCCGCCGGGAATGTTCTCCGCAGTCAGCGTGCCGCCGTGCGCCTCGACGATCTGCCGGCTGATCGACAGGCCGAGACCCGAATTCTGCCCGAACGCCTCGCCGGCCGGCCGGTCGGTGTAAAAGCGCTCGAAGATGCGGTCGATGTTGTCGGCGCGGATGCCCGGGCCGTTGTCGTCGACCGTCAGGATGATTCGCCTGCCGATCCGCGACAGCGAGACGGTGATGCGCCCGGTTTCGTCGGGGATGAACGACCGGGCATTCTCGATCAGATTGGTCAGCACCTGTCCGAGCCGCAGGTCGTGGCCGAGCACGAAATAGCCCTTGGCGCCCTGACCGGGCTTTGCCACGTCGAAGTCGATCTCGACCGGCTTGCGGTGACGTCCCGACTCGCGGGCCGCCGCGACGATGTCGCCGACGAACTTCCTGAGATCGACCCGGCCGGCATCCTCACGCGCCAGTTCCGCATCGAGCCGGGAGGCATCGGAAATGTCCGTGATCAGGCGGTCGAGGCGCTTCACATCGTGTTGAATGATATCCATCAGCTGGCCGCGCGACTTCTCGTTTTTCGCCCGCGGCAGCGTCTCGACCGCGCTGCGGAGCGACGTCAACGGGTTCTTGAGTTCGTGCGAAACATCGGCGGCGAAGCTCTCGATCGCCTCGATGCGGGCGTAAAGCGCGTTGGTCATGTCGCGAACCGCGACGGAGAGATTGCCGATCTCGTCCTGACGGTCGGAGAAATCGGGGATTTCCTCGCGGGTCTTGGCGCCGCGGCGAACCCGGACGGCCGCCGCCGCGAGCCGCCGCAACGGTGTCGCGATGGTGGAGGCCAGCAGTATGGACAGGAGCACGTTGACCATCGCCGCGACGCCAAAGACCCGCAGGATCGCACGACGCTCGGCGGCCACGATCTTGTCGATGTCGCCGCCCTGGGTGGACAGCATCAGCACGCCGAGCACGGCGCGAAAGCGCTGGACGGGCACTGCGACCGATACGATCTGCTCGCCCTGCTCGCTGATCCTGACGACGGTCGAGGGTACGCCGGTCAGCGCATTCATGACCTCGGGATAGACGGCGCCGTTGCCGCCCGGCTGCTCCCGGTAGATGGGCAGGTCGTTGCGCCTGAAAAGGGCCGCGAAGACCTTCTGGATGCGGTCGAGGAGATCCGGTTCGTCGCCGTCAACCGCCGGCAGATCGTAGCGAAGGATCTGGCCGCGCGAGTAGAGGTGCCGGGAATCGAGGAGGAGATTGGCGTCCCGGTCGTACACCCGAGCCCTGGTCCTGGTCGGCGAAATCAGCCGCCTGAGCAGGGGCGCCACACGCTCCGGATTGATCGGGAAGTCCAGGCTGTCCAGCTGGTCCGAACCTGGTCCCAGGCTTTCACCGGCCTGCAGTTCGAGCAGCTTTTCCGGATCGATCGAAATGGAATCGGTCTCGACCGTCGCCGAGGAGGCGATGGCACCGGAAATGATCTCGCCTTGCGTCATCAGACTTTCGACGCGCGCTTCGATGAGACCGTCCCGGAACTGGTTCAGGTAGAGGATGCCGATGACCAGCACGCAGAGCGCGGCAAGATTGAGGAACAGGATGCGGCGAGTCAGGCTCGAGAAGACGTAGTGGCCCAGAAACCGCTGCAGCCGGTCGTTCAGCCGGCCGAGATAGGAAGGCAGAGCGGCGGCCGGACGTCTTAAGACGGCCGGCACCTTCTTGAGCTCCACTTCCATCACCATGGGCAATACAACCCGGCCAGGACCTACGCCTCGCGAAACCGGTAGCCCACTCCATAGAGCGTTTCGATCATCTCGAAATCGTCGTCGACCTGCTTGAACTTCTTGCGCAGGCGCTTGATGTGGCTGTCGATCGTCCGGTCGTCGACATAGACCTGCTCATCATAGGCGGAATCCATGAGCGCATCACGGCTTTTTACGACACCGGGCCGTTGCGCCAGCGAGTGCAGGATCAGGAACTCGGTGACGGTCAGCGTCACCGGCTCGCCGCGCCAGGTGCAGGTGTGGCGCTCCTGGTCCATCACCAGCTGGCCGCGCTCCAGCGACTTCGCCTGAACGCTGGGGGTCTTGGCGGCGGCCTCTCGGGCACTCGCCCGCCTGAGCACCGCTCTCACCCTCTCGACCAGAAGCCGCTGGGAGAACGGCTTCTTGATGAAATCATCCGCACCCATCTTCAGGCCGAACAGCTCGTCGATTTCGTCATCCTTCGACGTCAGGAAAATAACCGGAAGATCGCTCTTCTGCCGCATGCGGCGCAGCAGTTCCATACCGTCCATGCGCGGCATCTTGATGTCGAGAATGGCAAGGTTCGGCGGCCGCGCGGCCAGGCCTTCCAGGGCGGAGGCGCCGTCCGTGTAAGTCTCGACCCGGTACCCCTCTGCCTCCAGAGCGATCGAAACGGAGGTCAATATATTCCGGTCGTCGTCGACAAGCGCTATAGTCGCCATCTCCTGCGGCTCCTTCATGAGCGTATGTCCCTTGCTGCTGCGGAGGCGGCAGTTGCGGGACAAATTAGGTACAAATTGTGGCATATAAATCGGTCCGAGTCACACCGCGCTGCTCCGAGACGCATGCGACCGGCGTTGCTGGCGCGCTCCTTCCCGCTTCTTTCAGACTGAAAGCATAGGGGCCGAGGCCGCACACGGTAGTCGCGTACAACCGATTTAAACGAAATCTCAATTCGCTAATCGATTAAATATTTGAAAACGTTTCGTTTTTCCTAACTTTGGAAAGAGCAGGT
>JAJFMR010000348.1 GCA_020696915.1 Rhizobiaceae bacterium
TCATCAGCGCGCAGGCCGCCGAGCAGCCGGCAAGCACCCAGGCGCTCTCGTGAAGGTCGAACACCTGCGCCACGACGCCGACCAGGATCGGCCCGATCATCTGGCCGCTGTCACCGATGAAGCGCCAGAGGCTGAGAAACGTGCTGGTGAAGCCGGCCGGAGCAAAGTCTGCGCCGAGTGTCATCATCGTACCGGAGCCGAGACCATTTCCGAAGCCGATCACGATGCCCGCGACGAGCAGCCCGCGGAACCCATCGGTGAACGGGATCATCGCGATGCCCACCGCCATCAGCGTGAAGCTGGGGATGATCGCGAACTTGCGCCCGAACCGATCCATCAGGAAGCCGGCCGGGCCGAACAGGAGCATGTCGATCACTGCCGACGTCGTCATGACAAGGCCGACGTCGAACGCGCTCAAACCGAGAACCTCCACGCCGTAGAGCGGAATCAGGAATTGCCGGCCCTGCCGGACCACCTGCGCAAGCACCTGCCCGAGCGAGCCAAACAGGACGTCGGCTCGGCGACCGGCCAGCGCCTTCCACGTCTCCGCGATCTCGCCGAGATGCGATGCCGGCGCGGTGCCGGATGGGCGGGCCGAGGCATCGTCCGGGATCCAGATCCTCGCCGCGAGCGTCGCGAGGATGCCGAGCACGCCGGCGAAGGCAAATGACACGTGCAGGCCGAATTGCGTGACGATCCACCCGGCGATCAGCGGACCGGCGAACACGCCGGCCCGGTTGATGCCGCCGAAGCTGGCGATCGCCCGGCCGCGGAGGTGCGGCGGGATTTGCTGGGTGATGTAGGTGTAGCGCGAGAGTCCCCAGAGGGCGGTGCCTATGCCGGCGATCAGCCGCAGCGCAAGCACGGGTTCGGCGCCGAGCGGGACGGCCAGCAGCAGCGTCGAGCCGGCGACGAGCACCGTACCGATCACCATCGTGCGCTTCAGCCCCAGCCGGATCATCAGCGACCCCGTCGGCACGTCGGCGATCAGCGTGCCGAAAGCGGCGGCGGACACGATCAGGCTGGCGAAGCTGTAGGCATCGCTGGTTTCGGTGGCCAGCAGCGGGAGCGACAGGACGATGACGCCCTGGGAGAACGCGAGCAGGACGGTAGGCACGTAGACCGCGAGCAGCAGCTCCCGTCGATTCATTGTCCCCTCGCTTCCCGTCGCGGCGTTTGCCCGGTTCGACGGGCATCGTATCAGCAGAACGCCGGCGTGTCGTGGCCGGAGAGGGCGCCGGAACCTCCGGTGTATACTTGGAGAGGCGGTTTTCCCGCCAATTTCCGACGCTCAGGACCCCATCCCAATCCCCAGAATCCCGTCCTGCGTCCACGCATCGACAAGGTGAGACCCGTGATTCTGAAGCGCATGTTCAAGCGACGTCAGGAGCCTGACGTCAAGATGGAACTGGGTCTCGAGAAGACGCGACGCGGCGTCTTCCGCGAGATCACAAAGCTCTTCGACCGCGCCGAGCTCGACGACGAGCTGTTCGAAGACCTCGAGATGCTGTTGATCCAGGCCGACGTCGGCTGGGACGTCAGCCAGCAGCTCGTCAAGGAGCTCCAGGCACGGATCAAGGAAGACCGCATCACCAACCCGGCCGACGCACGCGAGATCCTCCGCCTGGAAATGATCAAGCTGCTCGAGGCGGCGACCCAGAACCGCAAGATCAAGTTGCTGCAGCGCGGCGTTCCCTTCGTCATCCTCGTCACCGGGGTCAATGGCACCGGCAAGACCACCGGCATCGCCAAGCTGGCGCAGTACCACAAGAACTTCGGGCGCACGGTGATGCTCGCCGCCGGCGACACCTTCCGCGCGGCCGCGATCGACCAGCTCAAGGTCTGGGGCGAGCGCATCGACGTGCCCGTGATCGCGCACGAGCAGGGCGCCGACCCCGGCGCCGTGGTGTTCGACGCGGTGCAGTCGGCAAACTCGCGCGGCGTCGATGTGTTGATCATCGACACCGCCGGCCGGCTGCAGACCAAGCACAACCTGATGGCCGAGCTGCAGAAGCTGCGCAAGATCATCCAGAAGCAGGTTCCCGAGGCGCCGCAGGAGTCGCTGCTCGTGATCGACGCGACGACGGGCCAGAACGGGCTGGTGCAGGCGGCGGAGTTCACCAAGGCGGTGGAGATCACCGACCTGATGATCACCAAGCTCGACAGCACCGCAAAGGGCGGCATCGCCTTCTCGGTCGCCAAGGAGATCGGCACGCCAATCGCCTACATCGGCACCGGGGAGAAAGTCACCGACCTGGCCGAGTTCAATCCGGAGACCTACGTCGACTCGCTCTTCTTCGGCGAAGGTGAGGGGTTCTAGCCCATGTTCGAGACGCTGTCAGACCGCCTCAACGAGACCTTCGGCAAGCTCGGCCGCAAGGGCCGCCTGACTGAGAAGGACGTCGACGAGGCGATGCGCGACGTCCGCCGCGCGCTGCTCGAGGCGGATGTCAACTTCAAGGTCGTCAAGGAGTTCGTCGCCAACGTCAAGGAGCGCGCCCTCGGCCAGGAGGTGCTCCAGTCGCTGACGCCGGCGCAAACCGTGATCGGCATCGTCAACGAGGAGCTGATCCAGATCCTCGGCGCCGAGCGGGTGCCGCTGGTCCAGCCGGACCGCCCGCCGCAGATCCTGATGATGGTCGGCCTCAACGGCGCCGGCAAGACCACCCACTCAGGAAAGCTGGCGCTCCACCTGCGCAAGCAGGGGCGCAACCCGCTGCTGGTTGCCGCCGACGTCTACCGCCCGGCCGCGATCAACCAGCTGCAGGCGCTCGGCCGCCAGATCGAGATGCCGGTCTACGAGGAGGGCACGAAGGCGGACCCGGTCGACATCGCCCGGAACGCGGTCCGCTTCGCGCAGGAGCGCGGGCACAACCCGGTGATCATCGACACCGCCGGCCGGCTGCAAATCGACGAGCGGCTGATGCAGGAGCTCGTCAACATCAAGCAGGCGGTGAACCCGACCGAGATTCTCCTCGTCGCCGACGCGATGACCGGCCAGGAGGCCGTCGGCGTCGCCGAGGAGTTCCACCGGCAGCTCGACGTCACCGGCCTCGTGCTCACGAAGATGGATGGCGACGCTCGCGGCGGCGCGGCGCTGTCGATCCGCTCGGTCACCGGCATCCCGATCAAGTTCATCGGCACCGGCGAGAAGCTCGACACGCTCGAGCCGTTCTACCCGGACCGCCTCGCCGGGCGCATTCTCGGCATGGGCGATGTGCTCTCGCTGATCGAGCGGGCCCAGGAGCAGACGTCCGAGGCGGACGCCGAGCGGTTGCAGGACCGCATGATGAAGGGGCAGTTCGACCTCGAAGACTTCCTCGAGCAGCTCCAGAAGATCAAGTCGATGGGGCCGCTCAGCCAGCTGATGGACATGATCCCCGGGCTTGGCGGCCAGCTTCGCCAGGCGAAGGCGGAAATCTCGGACGACGACTACAAGAAGGTCGAGGCAATCATCCGCTCCATGACGCCGTGGGAGCGCCGCCACCCCGAAAAGATCACCAACTCCCGCCGCCGTCGCATCGCGCGCGGCTCGGGCCGAGACCGGCAGGAAGTCAACCAGATGCTCTCCCAGTTCAAGGAGATGCAGAAGATGATGGGCCAGTTCGGCCAGATGGCGAAGAAGGGCAAGATGCCCAAGAACCTGCCCTTCAACCTCTCCTAGCCGAAGACGCCCGGCGGTCGGGTTACCTCCCGGTCGCTCGAGGGGTGACCACCATGTCGAT
>JAJFMR010000349.1 GCA_020696915.1 Rhizobiaceae bacterium
TCACGACCGGGACGGCCGCCGCTATGACAATATCGCGGAGATGAGCGAGCGCATCGCCGCCGCCGCGTCCGAGACGGGCATCGAATTGACCCTGCTTCCGAGCTTCTATGCGCATTCGACGTTCGGGGGGGCGGCTCCCGGCGACAGGCAGCGGCGCTTCGTCAACGACCTCGACGGTTATGCCCTGCTCCTCGACGGCTGCCGCGCCGCGATGAGCGCCATGCCGGGAGCCGCCATTGGCGTTGCGCCGCATAGTCTCCGCGCGGTGACCGCCGCCGAACTCGCCACGGTCGCCACGCTCGCTCCCGACGGCCCGGTCCACATACATGCCGCCGAGCAGAGGCGCGAAGTCGAGGACTGTCTCGCCTGGTCCGGTGCGCGGCCGGTCGAATGGCTGCTTGCCAATGCCGGCCTGGACGAACGCTGGTGCGTGATCCATGCGACGCACATGACAGAGGCCGAGACGCACGATCTGGCATCGAGCGGCGCCACGGTCGGCCTTTGCCCGATCACCGAAGCCAGTCTCGGGGACGGCACGTTTCCTGGACCCTCGTTTATCGGATACGGCGGCAAATTCGGTATCGGCTCGGATTCCAACGTGCTGATCGGGGTGGCCGACGAACTGCGGCAGCTGGAATATTCCCAGCGCCTCCGCCACCGGGCGCGCAACCTCATGGCGCCTCCGAACGGGTCGACCGGCCGCGCATTGGTCGACGGCGCGCTGGCCGGTGGAGCGGCGTTGACGGGCGCATCGGAGCTGGGACTGCAGGCTGGCGCTCCCGCCAACCTGCTGTCGCTCGACGCCGGTCACCCCGCTCTCGTATCGCGGAGCGGCGATGCGATCCTCGATGCCTGGATCTTCGCAAGCAGGGACAGGGATATCGTGGACTGCGTCTGGATCAGGGGCGAGAAACGGGTGGAGGGCGGCAGGCATCTCCAGCGGAGGAGGATTTCCGACAGGTTCCGCGCCGCAATGGAGGCTCTGCTCGCCGCCTGAACGCCAAGCCGAATGAGCGCCGCGCGCCGCGGACACGTTGACACTGGTTCTGAAATTCTATTTGTATAGTCATATCGATCGCGACACAGAGGCGACAAGGATCGATGATCGTCGGAAACATGCCCTGCGGCAGGCAGGGCTCAATGGAGGTGTCAATGCAGAAGAGATTTTTCCTGAAGGCGCTGGTCGGCGCAGCCTTCCTGGTCGGCGCCACGGCGGGCGCCTATGCGCAGGACGCGCTTGCCCGCGTCAAGGCGGCGGGTTCGCTCAAGGTTGGTACGGAAACGGCCTTCGCGCCCTTCGATTTCATCGACGCCGGCACGCATAGCGGGCTGAACGTCGACCTGTACGGCGAGATCGGCAAGGAGCTCGGGGTGGAGATCGAGTGGGTTCTGCTGCCATGGGAAGGCGTCCTGCCGGGTCTCGAGGCAGGCAAGTTCGACATTGTCGGCGGCCCCGCGACCATCACCAAGGAGCGGATGGAGCGCTACCGGTTCACGCCCCCGATCGCCGAGGCGACCGTTGCGCTGCTGAAGCGCAAAGGCGACGACACCATCACCAAGCCCGAAGACATAGCCGGCAAGGTCGTCGGCGGCGGCAAGGCATCGGCCCAGCTCGCACAGCTGAAGGCTTTCACCGAAACCCTTCCAGGGAAGGCGGAAGTGCGGGAGTATCCCGGCAACAACGAAGCCTATGCCGATCTCGCGGCCGGCCGGATCGTGGCGGTCGGCAATTCGCTGCCCAACATCGCCTTCGTTGCGAAACAGCGATCCGATACGTTCGAAGTGGTCCAGCCGCCATTCGGCACGAAGTCCTACTTCGGCTATCCCGGTCTCAAGGATGACGATCACAAGAGCCTGATGGACGCGATCGAAGCTGCCATGCTCAAGATCAAGTCCGACGGCCGTCTCGCCAAGCTTCAGGAGAAGTGGTTCGGAGCGTCCTTCGAAACGCCAGACCTCGTCAACGATCCTGCTCTCTGAGGAATCACGGCAATCGCGCGTGCCCCGCGTCGTCGCCGACGGCGCGGGGGTTTCGACTTCCACTGCCCGGCCGACAGGGCAGCCCCGGACGACCGCGGACCACCCATGTCTTGGAAACTGTTCGAACTTTTGATCCAGGCGGCGTTCTACACGGTGCTCATAAGCGCCGTCTCGATCATCCTGGGTCTGGCGATCGGCATGGTGGTGTCGGCGGCGACGCTGTCGCGAAACCGCGCCTGGTCGCTTGCCGGCCGCACCTTCGTCAGCTTCTTCCGCGGCGCGCCGCTGCTGGTCCAGCTTCTGCTTATCTATAATCTGGTGCCGGCGCTCGGCCTCGACGTACCGAGCATCGTCGCAGCGGTCACCGGGCTGTCGCTCTGCACGGCTGCGTACCAGGCGGAAAACCTGCGCGGCGGGTTCCAGAGCGTGCCGGGCGGCCTGCTCGAGGCAGCCGACATGGCCGGGCTCAACCCGCGCCAGCAATTCTGGCGCATCAGGGCGCCGATCGCCGTTCGCCTGGCGTTTCCATCGCTGGTCAACGAAGCGATCATGATCCTCAAGGCATCGTCGCTGGTGTCGGTCGTCGGCATCGTCGAGTTGACGCGCATGGCGCAGGACCTCGCTGCGAGCACCTATCGGCCGATAGAGCTGTTCGCCGCGGCTGGCCTGCTCTACCTCATCATCAACTGGCTGGTCGCCTCCGGCGGGGCGCTGTTCGAACGTTCGTTTCGCTGGGGACGGCCGTGAACTTCGACACCGATCTGATCGCCAGAAGCCTGCCCGAAATATTCGGCGCGTTCGGCATAACCTTGCTGATGTGGTTTGCCGGCGCGATCGGCGCTGCGCTCCTCGGCTTCTTCGTCGCCGTCGGGCGGCGATACGGACGAAGCTGGCTTGCTGTTCCGCTTTGGGCGCTGGTCGAGATCATCCGCGGCACGCCCTTCCTGATCCAGCTTTTCCTGCTCTATTACGGCGGGCCGTTCGTCGGCCTGTCGCTCGATCCGATCACCGCGGGACTGCTCGGCCTGACCGTCTACGGCGCCGCTTATTTCAGCGAGATCTTCCGGGGCGGCTTCGAGGCCGTCCCGGCTGGACACATCGAGGCGGCCGAATGCGTGGGCCTCACCCGCACTCAGATCGTCCGCCGCATCCTCATGCCGGAAATGACGATGCTGGTGCTGCCTGCCTCGGTGAACATGGCCATCGTCCTCCTCAAGGAAACGGCGGTGCTGTCGATCATCACCGTGCCCGAACTGACGCTGGTCATCAGCGCCATCGGCTCGCAGCAATACGCCTTCGCAGAATCGCTGTTCCTGCTTGCCCTGTTCTACTGGGGTCTGGTGGAGCTTGCCGGGAGGCTCGGGCGCTTCACGGAAAACCGTCTCTCCAAATACAGGTTCGCAACGGCATGACCGCGCCAGCCATTTCCGTAAAGGGCCTGACCAAGCGTTTCGGGCAGGCGGAGGTGCTGCACGGAATCGACCTCGACATTCCGCAGGGGCAGGTCTCCTGCCTCATCGGCCCCTCGGGCTCGGGCAAGAGCACGCTCCTTCGCTGCATGGCTTTCCTCGAGGAGGCGACGGCCGGCTCCATTTTCGTGAATGGCGAACCGCTGGGTTTCACCCAGGACCCGCAAGGCAATACGGTTCGCCTGCCGCCGGCGCGCATCCGCGCCGTGCGCTCGCAGATCGGCATGGTGTTCCAGCAGTTCAACCTGTGGCCGCACATGAC
>JAJFMR010000350.1 GCA_020696915.1 Rhizobiaceae bacterium
GCGCCCATCACCGGCTCGGCTATCATGGCGGCGATCGTGTCGGGACCCTCCCTCTCGATCAACTGGCGCAACGACTGCGCCATGCGATGCACGAACTCGACCTCGCTCTCGCCGTCCTCGCCGGACCGGTAGTGATGCGGGCAGAGCGTGTGCAGAACGCGATCGAGCGGGAGATCGAAGCCGTTGTGGTTGGCCGGCAGCCCGGTCAGCGAGGCCGCCATCACGGTGACCCCGTGATAGGCCCTCGCGCGAGAGATTATCTTTTTCTTTTCAGGTCGCCCCAAGGCATTGTTCATATACCAGGCGAGCTTGACCTGGGTGTCGTTGGCCTCCGACCCGGAACTCGTGAAGAAAACCTTGGAGATCGGAACCGGGGCGATCTCCTTGAGCTTCTCGGCAAGCTCGATCGCCGGTTCCGAGCTCTTCGCGCCGAAAACGTGGTAAAAGGGGAGATTGCGCAACTGCTCGGCCGCGGCCTCGATCAGTTCCGCGTCGCCGAAGCCAAGCCCCGCGCACCACAGGCCGGACATCCCTTCGATGTATTCGCGGCCGCGCGTATCATAGACGAAGACGCCCTTTCCCCGCTCCATGACGACGGTGCCGAGGGAAGGCAGCCTGTGGATGGGCGTGTAGGGGTGAAGCAGGGATTCGATGTCCCTGGTCTGCAGATTGCTGAGCGGTTGATCGAGCACTGGCGCCTCCTGGGACAAGCTTGCCCGATCGGATTTGGTCCGAGCTTGCACTTTCGCGCAAGCCGGTTTTTTCGGTAGCGACGAAACCTGTCGGCCTGCCGTCAGGCGGCGGCCTGGAAGGCGTCCATCAGGCCGGCATAGGAGGCGGCGATCCCGGCCAGCGGGTTCGAGCTGCGCGCCGCCATCTCGACCTTGAGCTGGCCGCCGGAGGTCGGCAGCGAGAGCAGCAGGAACTGCCTGGCGGCTCCCGCTCCCACCGAAGCAGCAGCCACCAGCTGCGTCGACTCGTCGGCTCCGATCCGGGCCTTGAAAAGCAGGGTGCCGCCGACGGCCTCCAGCGCGCCGCGCACGACCTCGGCGAACTCCTCGTCGGTCACCTCACGGCTCGGCGGAATCGGCAACGGCGTTTCGGCGGGCGGGAGCGGCACGGCTGCGTCCGGCTCCATGGCGGCAATCTGCGTGTCCATCCCGAAAACCCTCTCGGTCGATATCACCCCGCACCCCGCCAGAGCCGACAATTCACAGCGACGGTGGCCGGAATGTGGCGAAGCCCGCGGCGGCAGCACCGGTTCAGTGCGCAACTCGCTTCTGGACCAGCGCCATCCCACGTATAACAATGCCGGAGATCGCTTCGGGGAGAATTGAATGCTCGGACTGATGCAGGAGTGGCCGCTCAATTGCCACAAGCTCATCGACCATGCGGCGCGGCAATACCCGGACCGGGAGATCGTCAGCCGCTCGATTGAGGGGCCGATCGTCAGGACCAATTACGCCGAACTCAGGCAGCGGTCCCTGAAAGTGTCGCAGCTTCTCCGTCGTGACGGCTACCGCCGCGGGGACCGCATCGCGACGCTCGCCTGGAACACGGCCCGCCACATCGAGACATGGTACGGCATCATGGGCATCGGCGCGGTCTACCACACGCTGAACCCCCGCCTGTTTCCCGAGCAGATCGCCTGGATCATGAACCATGCCGAGGACCGGGGAGTGTTCGTCGACCTGACCTTCCTGCCGCTCCTCGAAAAGATCGCTCCGTCGGTCGGCTCGCTCCGGCAGGTCATCGTGCTCGCCGACGCCAAGAACGTGCCGGATGTGAACCTGCCCAACGTCGTGGCCTACGAGGAATGGCTGGCTGCGGCCGACGGCGATTTCGCATGGGAGACGTTCGACGAGAACACGGCGGCCGGCATGTGCTACACGTCGGGCACCACCGGAGAACCCAAGGGGGTCGTCTACAGCCACCGGTCGAACGTGCTCCACGCCATGCTTGCGGCGCTCCCCGATTCGATGGGCATCTCGTCGCGGGACGTCGTGCTGCCGGTCGTACCGATGTTCCATGCCAATGCCTGGGGCCTCGCGCACAGCTGCCCGATGCTCGGCGCCAAGCTCGTCATGCCCGGCGCCAGGATGGACGGGCCGTCCATCTACGAACTGCTCGACACCGAGAAGGTCACTTTCACCGCCGCGGTCCCCACGGTGTGGCTGATGCTGCTTCAGCATCTCGAGGAAACCGGCAAGACGCTGCCTCATCTCAGGAAGGTCGTCATCGGCGGCTCCGCCTGTCCGCGCAGCATGATCAGGAAATTCCAGGACAATTACGGCGTCGACGTCGTCCACGCCTGGGGCATGACCGAAATGTCGCCGCTCGGCACGCTCTGCACCATGAAGCCGCAACACGCCGAAACCGAGGGCGACGAGCGCCTGGATATCCAGCAGAAACAGGGTTTCACGCCTTTCGGCGTCGAGATGAAGATTACCGACGACGATAATCGCGAGCTGCCATGGGACGGGTCCACTTTCGGACGGCTGAAGGTCCGAGGCCCTGCGGTGGCACGCTCCTATTATGGCGGCACGGGTGCCGAGCAGTTCGACGAGGATGGCTGGTTCGACACCGGCGACGTCGCCCACATCGACCACAGCGGCTACATGCAGATCACCGACCGCGCGAAAGATGTCGTCAAGTCGGGAGGCGAATGGATTTCGACGATCGAGCTCGAAAACCTCGCCGTCGGGCATCCCGCCCTCGCGGAAGCGGCGGTGATCGGTGTTTCGCATCCAAAATGGGGCGAGCGGCCTTTGCTGGTAGCCGTCTGCAAGCCAGGCAAGGAGCCGGACAAATCGGACATTCTCCGCTTCATGGAGGGCAGGGTGGCAAAATGGTGGCTGCCCGACGATGTCGCCTTCGTCGACGAAATCCCGCATACGGCCACCGGCAAGATCCAGAAATCCAGGCTGCGCGAACTCTTCAGGGACTATCGGCTGCCCGGCGACTGACCAGGTCGCGCGGCTCCGGAAATAGGGCTCGACAAGAGCGAGGATGCTGACCGCTCCCAAGATCGGCCTGCTCCTTCAGAGTTCGGCAGGAACTTGCCCTGGCGCTTCAGCGTCTTGTTTGCGCATCGGAATTGTCCCGAAAAGCGATTCCACTGTTTGGCTTGATGCTATAATGGGGGTCGCTCCGGGAGCGGCGGGTCGAGGCTCTTCAGGGACAGTAAACGGCGGACGGTCAGCGGCTCCATGCAGTATTATCCGGAACGGCGCGTCTCCAGGGCCGCCGTGTGGGCGCGGCGGCTGGCTTCCTTCTCGGCGGTGCTGTTTCTGACCGCAGCCTTCGGCCATCGCCAGTCGATGCTGGGGACCCCCGGTTTTATCGTCGTGCTCGGTGTTGTTGCGGGGATTGCGCTCGCCGCGCTCGTGTTGGCCGCGTTCGGGTTCGCGCAGCTGTGGAACCACGGCGATTTCGGCGGCCGCAACATCGCGCTCGCCGTCTTCGTATCGATGCTCGTTCTGGCGCCCTTCGGCGTAGCGCTCTATTGGGGCCTGACGCTGCCCGCGCTGACCGACGTTTCGACCGACATGGACGATCCGCCGGGGCTGACGCGGGCCGCCGGCAGGCGCACCGCGGACATGAACGCCATCACGCCGTTTACGGCCGAGGAAAGGCGGCTGCAGCTGGAGCAATATCCGCTGGTGACCGGCCGCCGCTATGCGATGACCTTCGATCGCGTCCTTCAGAC
>JAJFMR010000351.1 GCA_020696915.1 Rhizobiaceae bacterium
GACAGCCGGGAACTTTCGCCAGCGTCTCGAAACGCTTTGCAAACGTTCAGCCGGCGCGTAAGAAATGCTCGAATCCCGGGCCGCCCCATGCAACAGCTTCAGGACGCCGCGCTGGTGCTTACCATGCCGCGGCAAATGGCCTTCGAGGCCGTCGAGGCGCCGCCCCTCGAGCCTGAT
The DNA here is from genome assembly GCA_020696915.1 of Rhizobiaceae bacterium. Taxonomy (GTDB): domain Bacteria; phylum Pseudomonadota; class Alphaproteobacteria; order Rhizobiales; family Rhizobiaceae; genus JAJFMR01. The sequence goes on from JAJFMR010000351.1 coordinate 178, forward strand.
GAAGTCAGACTGAAGACTCTGTTTTCCGGCATCAGCGCCGGGACGGAGCTTTCGCAGTATAGGGGCACCAGCCCGTTCATGAACCGGGGCTGGGATGCGGGCCTGAGGCTCTTCCGCGACGGCGAAAGCCCAAGCTGGAGCTTTCCCGTTCGCAACCTCGGCTACGAAGAGGCCGGCGTGGTCGTCGAAACCGGCAGCGCCGTGACGCGCATCCGCCCCGGCCAGCACGTCTTCGGCACCTGGGGGCACCGGACCACCCATGTCATCAGCGAAGACGACGCCGCCGCCCGCCTGCTGCCGGACGGCGCCGATCCCCGCATCGGCATATTCTCGCATATCGGGGCTGTGGCCCTGAACGGCGTCCACGATGCCCGGGTCCGCATCGGCGACCTCGTCGTGGTGTTCGGGCTGGGCGTCGCCGGCCAGATCGTCGTGCAGGCCGCCCGGGCTGCCGGCGCGACGGTCTACGGGGTCGACCCGGTGGCCTCGCGCCGCGACATGGCCGAAACACTCGGCGCCGACCGTGTGCTCGATCCCGCCGCCGGTTCCATCGCCGAGGCCGTGAAGTCCCAGACGCTGGGTCGCGGCGCCGATGTCTGCATCGAGGTTTCGGGCGCTCCTGCAGCGCTCGCCGAGGCGATGCGGACGGCGGCCTGGTCGAGCCGCGTCGTCGCGATGGGCTTCTTCCAGGGAGAGACACGCGGCCTTTTCCTCGGCGACGAGTTCCATCACAACCGCATCGAGGTGGTTTCCAGCCAGATATCCGGAGTTGCGCCCGAGGCCGCGCACCGCTGGAGCAAGCTGCGTCTCTGGCAGACCGCGGTTCGTCTGCAGCACGAAGGCCGCCTGAACCTGTTGCCCCTGATCACCCATACGGTGCCCTTTGCGGAAGCACCCTCGCTGTTCGAGAGGCTCGACACCGGCGAGCCGGGCATCCTCCAGTCGGTCCTGGATTTCGGGCCCGCGTGATGGAACTGCGCGTCGCACTTCTCGGCTGCGGTGGCGTCGGCGCCCGCCACGCGGCAGCGGTGAAGCAGCGCCAAGGCGAGATGCGGCTCGTCGCCTGCTGCGGCCGCGAGCTGGCGCGGACGGAGAGCTTCGCGGCGCCGTTCGGCGCCCGCGCATTCGCCGATTTTGAAGCCATGCTCGGCGAGGCCCGGCCGGATCTGCTCATCGTCGCGCTGCCGCCCTTCGCGCACCGCGGCGAGGTCGAGGCCGCCTGCCGCGCCGGGGTGCATGTCCTCGTCGAAAAGCCGATTGCTCTCGACCTCGAGCAGGCCGCTGGCATGGTGGAAGCTGCGGCCGCTGCGAGGGTCGTCGCCGCCTGCGGCTTCATGTATCGCTTCGGCGCCGCCGTCGGCCGCTGGGACGAACTCGCCCGCGCGGGCGAAACGGGTCGGGCCGGGCACTTCTCCGGATCGCTCCACAGCAATGCGCTGCATGCGCGGTGGTGGCGTGAGCGGCAAAAGTCCGGCGGCCAGCTGGTCGAGCAGCTGATCCACATCGTCGACCTGGCGCGGTGTGCGATGGGCATTCCCGACACCGTTTATGCCAGGGCGGCAAATCTCTTTCACCGCGACGTGCCGTCCTACGACAGCGAGGATGTGAGCGCGGTGATCCTCGGCTATGCGGATGGCCGGATCGCCGTGCTCCATGCCAGCAACGCCGCCGTCCCTGGCCGCTGGGCCAAGGGCTGGCAGATCGTCGCTGCAGACATGACGGGCATCTTCGCCGACTGGAACCGCGCAGAGCTGGTCCGCACGCGGGGCGCCCCTGTCGTCGAACGGATCGAGCAGGAACACGACGTCTTCGTCGCGCAGCTTGGCGACGTCGCCGCGGCCATTCGCGAGCATCGGGCGCCTCGCGTGCCGCTCGACGACGGGCTGCGCTCGCTCGAGATCGTGCTCGCCGCGCGGCGCTCGGCCGACGAAAGAAGGGAGATCGGGCTGTGAAGCGCGGCACCTCGTTCGATCCGGACCGACTGGCCTTCGAGGCCGGCGACATGCTGCTTGCCGGCATTGCGCCGCTGATCGACGGACAACCGGCCGAAGCGGCGGCGCCCGCCATCACCGCTCTCGATCCCGATGACAACGCGGCCTTCCCGGCCGGCTCGTGGCTCGCGGCGTGGACGCTTCCCTCAGGCGAGCGCTTCGAGCTCCGCATTGAGGAATTTCACGATCGCTGCGAGCTCCGCGCTGCCCTGACCGGTTTCGCGGGCGCAAAACGGTTTCATTCTCTCGGCCTCCGCTTCGGCCGTCTTGGCAACGTCAGGCGCTACATGCGCAACGGCTATATGAGCTGGGACGGCAGCGGCTTCGTCGAACCCGAAGCGGCGCGCTTGGCTGCGGCGGCGGATCCGACGCTGCGCGCCGGGCACGCCGTCACGGCGCTGGTCTCGGGCCAGGGAGGGACGGCCGCGGTCGGCTTCCTGCGCCACGACCGCTTCCACAGCCGTCTGTCGTTTGATTTCACGACCGGCATGCTGTCGCTCGACATGGAAACGCTTCTCGACCTCGTCCCGGCCAACACCATCGTGGAGGCCGAGCCGATCGTCCTGCTCGCGGACGGCAGTGTCGAGGCGAGCCTGCGGCGCTGGGCGGAACGCGTCGCCGCCGCCTCGCCGCTGCCGCCGCGCCTGCCCGAGCGCCGGATCACCGGCTGGTGCTCCTGGTACGGGCTATATGCCTCGATCAGTGAGGCCAACCTGCTCGAGCATCTGGCCGCCGCGCGGGAATTCAGAGACACATCGGAAGCACCGTTCGACACTTTCCTGATCGATGACGGTTTCGTGCCCGAAATGGGCGACTGGCTGGAGGCGAGGCCGCAGTTTCCGCGCGGCATGGCAGCCCTGCTCGCCGACATACGCAGCGCCGGCTTCACACCCGGCCTGTGGATTGCCCCCTTCATGGTCGGCAATCGCAGCCGGCTGTTCGCCGCGCATCCCGACTGGGTGGTGAAAGGCCGCAAGGACGGCAAACCTCTGGCGCCGATGACCTTCTACGGCGAATTCCGCTGGCACAAGCGCAGCGAGGAATACCACGTTCTCGACATCACCAATCCGGACGCGGAAGCTTATGTGCGGGAGGTATTCCGGACATGGGCCACCGATTGGGGTTGCGGCTATTTCAAGACCGACTTCATGCATCTCGGCAGCTTCTACGGCCCGGATGAGGCGCGCTGGCATGAAGACGGGCTGTCGCGCATCCAGATCTGGATGAAGATGGCGAGGCTGATCCGCGAGGAGATCGGCGACGCGCTCTGGCTCTGCTGTGGATCGCCGCTCTATCCGCCGGTCGGGCTGTGCGACGCAATGCGGATCGGCCGCGACATCGGGGTCAGCTGGAAAGGCAATTACTCGGCCGAATCGCTGCTTCGCGACCAGGCCGCGCGCAACTTTGCCAACGGCATCCTCTGGCAGGCGGACCCCGATTGCATTCTTTTGCGCGACCGCTTTCATGAGCTGAGCGACAACCAGCTGCACTCGCTGGCGCAATTCGCCGGTCTCGCCGGCGGCGTGCTC
>JAJFMR010000352.1 GCA_020696915.1 Rhizobiaceae bacterium
TCGGCTCGCACCTGTGCGAAACGCTGCTTGCGCAAGGTCGGGAGGTTCTCTGCGTCGACAGCTTCCTGACGGGCAACATCGAGAACCTTCGCGCCATCAGGGGACACCCCCGCTTTCATTTGATCGAGCACGACATCTGCAAGCCCCTGGAGCCCGGTCGCGGCATCGATACCATTTATAACCTCGCCTGTGCGGCTTCGCCGCCGCATTACCAGGCTGATCCCGTCCATACGATGCAGACCTGCGTGGTGGGAACGCTCAACCTGCTCGGTTTGGCGGAGAGCCGGGGCGCGCGTTTTCTGCAGGCTTCCACGAGCGAGGTCTACGGCGATCCCGAGATGCATCCGCAAAAGGAGAGCTACGTGGGAAGCGTAAACTGCACGGGTCCCCGCGCCTGCTATGACGAGGGCAAACGAGCCGCGGAGGCGATGTGCTTCGACGCCTTGCGCGCCGGCCGCGCCGACATCCGAGTGGCACGCATCTTCAACACCTATGGGCCGAGAATGCATGCCAAGGACGGGCGTGTCGTCTCCAACCTGGTCGTACAAGCACTCAGGGGCAAGCCCTTGACGCTTTATGGCGACGGCTCGCAGACGCGCTCCTTCTGCTACGTGTCGGACCTGATCGACGGACTTGTCCGGCTGATGGAGATCGAACCGGGTCCCGATGGTCCAGTCAACCTCGGCAACCCCGCAGAGTTCATGGTGCGTGAACTCGCCGACCTCGTTCTCGCCATGACAGGGTCGTCTTCTCCAATCAGCTTTCTATCGCTGCCCGTCGATGACCCAAAGCGCCGACGCCCCGATATCAGTCAGGCAGGCAGGTTGCTGGGCTGGAAACCCAGCACTTCACTGCACGACGGCCTTCGCAAGACGATCGAGCACTTCCGTGAAGCCTTTATCGACGTCGAACCAGAGCCAGCCGGCTTCCGCGTGATCAACAACGCTGTGTCCGAGCCGGCCCTGCTGAACGCACGGCGAGGCATGGTGCGGACCGTCTATCAGGACTGATCCCGCAAGCAGCGGGAGATCTTGTCGGCATACGAGGCGGCAAGGGCTGAAGCCCCGGCGTTGTGCGGCGTGGCTGTCGACCACAATCCAAGCTGGAACGCCAGGTAGCAGGGAAGCATCGCGGCAACCAGGTCACCGTGAATTGGCAGTTCGGCGGCAACGCTGACCCTCTCGCAAAGCGCCGCGGTCTCAGCGTCGGTGAGGTCATGCTCTATGATGGCACCTGCCACATCCCAGGCGACGTCCTGGCAGCCAACCATGTCGTGCGCTTCGCAATGGTCGACGGCATCGAGTTTCAGGATGCCCTGTTTCGTAACCAGCCATTCCCAGGCATGCAGGCGATTGTCGGTGCGGATAGGGTGCAGTCGATCACCAAGGGGCGTCAGCGCCGCCAGCCGGCGTTCGAGAGTGACACAAGCCTTGCTGCCCAAAGCCTGGGACGTATTGTGGATTGCCATTGCGCGAAGCTCGTCGAGGGAGGCGCCCGGCCCCGGCGGGCCGAGACCCCGGGCCCGAAAGGCGAGGTAGGCGCCGAGCACCAGCAGGAATTCGTCGCGGTCAACGCCTGCCTCGGCGAGAGGCGTACCCTCGGCCCATTTCTGGACCAGGAAACCGTGGCAGAGCGCCGCGACTTCGGGCCCGAACCCGGCGCCGGCGAGCGCCGCTGCATCACGGAATTTTCGTTCGCCGACATCGCCAAGCCCGGCGAACTTGATCAGCCAGGTTCCATCGGGCGTCCCTGCCATCAACTTGCGCCGCGCGAAACGGCCGTCGTTCGGCGGCTGGCGCTTGCCTGCGCGGCAATCGCCAGGAATGTCCTGCAGCGGGTCATCGAGCATGCCGATCTTCTTTTCGAGCCAGCTGCGGAGGCCATTTGTGCGGTGGCCAACAACCGCGTCCGAGGGTGCGGGATGGCATCGCACGCCGTTCCAGATGGCGCGTGTCGCCGGGGTCGCCGCCGAGCCGAGCCATCCTTGATGACTGGGAAAGAAGTGAATCCTGCTCAACGCAACGCCCTGACCCTGCAGCCAGCGGGCCACACTGGCGAATGAGCTGCCGGAGAGGCCTGGACCCTCGTCGGCGATCGCGAAGTGAACGCCTGGGTCAGCGGCCTTGTCGGCCAGGATATCTGGATCGGCGCGTATCTGCCGGTCGAACGGATCGCCGACCGGCCGCAAGCTCACGGGAGGTGCAGCGCCAAGGCCCGCGGCTACCAGCGCTGCCAGACCGACGCCTATGCTTCTTATGCCGATCACGCAGGTGTTTTCGACGAGACCAGAGCTGCGGGCGGCCTCGATATAGGCTTCGGGATACAGGCAATAATGCGCATAGCCTTCTCCCATCCGCGTTCTGACGCAGCCACCTCGTTCGACTTTCGAAAGGAGCAGAAGGAGGTGTCGAACGTCTATCCTGGTCAGGAACCCGCTTCTCCAGGAGAGATCGACTGCCCCTGCCATGCCGAGCAGCAGCGCCGCGCCGTAATCTCGCGAAGGCGATCCGGCATCGAAGCCAAGCGACTCGAACTCCGCGTCCGAGATTCCCTGTACGAGTTCCGCCGCGCGTATAAAGGACGCAACCAGCGCGGCGTGACGGTCGATGCCAGCCGGCATTTGGCCGGCAAGCAGCAGCGCGCGCGCGACAGAGGCCTTGACTTCGGCCGCCGGCTCCACCCGTTCAAGGTCACCATAGACGATCATCAGGCTGGCTCTTCAGGGTCTGCTGCCGGCTTCCAACACTGGAATGAGGGAATTTGATCCATGCATGGCACCGGCAAAAACATGCCACAGGCAGGAACATTCCTTCGGCATGCCGGTTCGGCCACCGAGACCTTCCTCAAACCCAAGGACTGTGAGGTATCTTGATGGCGCGCAGAAAGATACGCATCGGTATCGTCGGGGTCGGAAACTGCGCTTCCTCCCTGGTCCAAGGCATCAGCTTCTACCGCGACGTCCGGGACAACGAACCCGTGCCTGGTCTGATGCATGTCGAGGTCGGCGGCTATCGGCCCGAGGACATCGAAGTCGCCTGTGCCTTCGATGTGGCGCGCGGCAAGGTCTCGAACGACGTCGCCGAAGCTATCTTTGCACGACCGAACAACACGGCTCGCTTCTCGGATGTCGCACCGACCGGCGTCAAAGTTGAACGCGGACCGACGCTCGACGGCATCGGCAAATATCTGCGCGGGCCGATCGAGGAGTCGGAGGCACCGGCAGTCGACGTCGCCGAGATCCTGCGCGACAGCGGCACAGACGTGCTCGTCTCGTACCTGCCGGTGGGATCGGATCAGGCTACCCAATGGTATGCAGAACAGGCGCTTGCCGCGCGCTGCGCGTTTGTGAACTGCATTCCCTCCTTCATCGCTTCAAAGCCGGAATGGAGTGCCCGCTTCGAGAAAAAGGGGCTTCCCATCATCGGCGACGATATCAAGAGCCAGGTGGGCGCGACCATCGTGCACCGGATGCTGACCAATCTGTTCCGGGAGCGCGGCGTCAGGGTTGATCGGACCTACCAGCTCAACTTCGGAGGCAACACCGACTTTCTGAACATGCTGGAGCGGGAGCGTCTCGAATCGAAGAAGATTTCCAAGACCCAATCGGTCATGAGCCAGCTCGACGTTCCCCTGGAGCCGGAAAATGTCCATGTCGGGCCGAGCGATCACGTGCCCTGGCTGGCCGACCGGA
>JAJFMR010000353.1 GCA_020696915.1 Rhizobiaceae bacterium
TCCGATCTAGCGACCGCATCATCATCATGCAGACGGGCAGGATCGTCGAAAGCGGCGACGCCCGGTCGGTCCTGGATGATCCGAAGCATCCGTACTCCATCCTTCTGAAGTCTTCCGTGCTCAGCCCCGAGGCAGCCCTGGCACAGGGAGGCCCGATTCGGACGAGCCATCCAATTAGCGAGAGAGGGTGACAGAATGCGAGACATGACCGTCCGGCTAAGCCGGAATGACGTCATTGGCGAAACCAACGAGCGGTTGTTCGGCGCGTTCATCGAACATCTCGGCCGCTGCATTTATGGCGGCATTTTCGAGCCCTCCCACCCGACCGCGACGGACAAAGGGTTTCGCGGCGACGTCCTCCAACTGGTCCGCGAGCTGGCGCCGACGATCATGCGTTATCCGGGCGGGAATTTCGTCTCGGGCTACAACTGGGAAGATGGTGTCGGACCGCTCGAGAAGCGCCCCCGCCGCATGGAACTGGCGTGGCTGTCCACAGAGCCGAACACCTTCGGCACCAACGAGTTCATCGACTGGTGCCGCGCAGCCGGCATCGAGCCCATGCTGGCGGTCAACCTCGGCACCCGCGGACCGGACGAGGCGCGACGGCTGATGGAATATTGCAACCACCCGTCTGGCACCGAACTTTCCGACCTCCGTCGCAGTCATGGCTGGGAGGAGCCACACGGCATCAGACTCTGGTGCCTGGGCAACGAGGTCGACGGCCCTTGGCAGATGGGCAGCAAGACCGCCACGGAATACGGCCGCGTTGCCGCGGAGGCCGCCAAGCTGATGCGTCTCATCGACCCCGCCATCGAACTCGTTGCCGTTGGGTCCTCCGGCCGCAACATGCCGACATTCGGGCACTGGGAGCGCGAGGTGCTGCGTCATACCTTCGACCTCGTCGGCTTCGTTTCGCTGCACACCTACCTGAATGACTACGCCCACGACACTCCGGCCTTCCTCGCGAGCCCTGACCTCATGGACGGCTTCATCGAAGAGGTCATCCAGATCGCAGACGCAGTCGCCGCCGAACTGAAATCCGACCGACGGATCATGCTGAGCTTCGACGAGTGGAATGTCTGGTATCGCACCCGTCGCGGCGAGGGACGCACGCGCGAAGGCTGGCCGGTCGCTCCGCCGATCCTCGAGGAGATCTACAGCATGAAGGATGCGCTCGCTTTCGGCGGCGCCTGCATATCGCTTCTCAATCACGCCGACCGCGTGAAGGCTGCCTGCCTGGCGCAGCTCGTCAACGCCATCGCTCCGATCATGACGGAAACAGGTGGGCCAGCCTGGCGGCAGACGATCTTCTTCCCGTTTGCGGATTTCAGCAATCTCGGACGCGGCACTGTGCTCAAATGCGACATCGACAGTCCAGTGTATTCCACGACGTACTTCGACCCCCGCGGCGCGACGGACCTGCGTTTTCCGATACCGGAGGTTCCCTATCTGAAGGTCGCCGCCGTGCATTCCGCCGCAGCAGGCGCGATCACACTGTTTCTTCTGAACCGCAACCTCGAGGAGGGAGCGTCGGTCGAGATCACGGCGAACGGTTTTCCGGCGCTTAGCCTCGAACGCGCGACCACGCTTCATCACGCCGATCTCGATGCAACCAACACGAAGGACGATCAGGAACGGGTTCGGCCCGCGCCGCTGCCGACCGTCAGCGTCTCCGACCGGATAACTGCTCATCTGCCTCCGGCCTCGTGGAACGTGATCCGTCTCGCGGTCGGCTGACCAGCAGGCCGGGGGAATGCTCCCGCAGGCGAAAACCGGGTGGGCGCGAGCGGCTGGTGCAAGAGACACGGCGGCGTGCACCGAAATGAAGCGCGCGCTGCCGCTGCAGCTTCTTGTCTGCGCATCGGACATCCGAAAAGCGATTCCACTTTTTTATCGGATGCTGTAGACTTCGCCCCCGGGGCAGGCGGCTGTTCAAGCCGCACGGGGGCGGACTCACATGGCGACATCGAGGGTCGAATACGGATTCGACGACGGGCTGCACGCGGACCGGATGGCAGCCGGCCTGGCGCCGGATCTTGGCAGGGTGCTGGTGGTCGGCATGTCGCAGATCAACCGGATCGTGGTTTCGAAGATCGTCGAGCGCTCCGGGCTGAAGCCGGTTTCCGAAACGCCGCAGAGCGCCATCCGCGTGCTGCCCCTCGTCTTCCCCGGGCTCATCGTGCTGGACGGCGGGCCTGACAACCACGACTGCGACGTCCTGGCTCCGGGCATCATGGCGCTGCGCCGCATCTCGAGCCGCGACATCCCCGCGGTGATCCTCCTCTCCAACCGGACCGGCACCGTCGAGCGCCTGTCGCTGGTGGGGCAGGTCGACGCGGTGGTGCCGAAACCGTTCACCACCGATCAGCTGCAGCCGGTCGTCGACCGCCTGCTGGACAAAGCGCGCGGCTGAACAAGGGCGAACGCGCGCTCCGATCCGGCTGGCCGAAAACGGATCCGGCAGGCAGCGCCCCTCTACAAAGCGGCGCCGCGCGGCTATAGTCACGTCATCTTCAATCAATCTGGTGATCGATGCCGCCTGAAAGAAGGGAAGCCCGTCCGTCGAGCAGAAAGGGACGCGCGCGAACGCCCGCCTTCGTCAAGAACCGCCGCGGCGTCAGGAACTGGAAGGAAGTCAGCGCCTGGCTGGAATGGCGGAGCATCGAGGACATAGAATGCATCACGCCCGACCAGGCAGGAATTGCCCGCGGCAAGATGATGCCGTCCAAGAAGTTCACCTCCAACACCTCGCTGGCACTGCCCTCCGCCGTGTTCATGACGACGATTTCCGGCGGTTACCCGGAAGACGGCAACGGCTTTTCCTACCCGGAGGATGACGGCGACCTGAAGATGATGCCCGACCTCGGCACCCTGTCCGAGGTCCCGTGGGAAAGCGATCCCACGGCGCAGGTGATCTGCGATCTCGTCCACCAGGACGGGCGGACGGTCGAATTCACGCCGCGCAACGTGCTGAAGCGCGTCGTTCTGGCCTATGCGAAGGCCGGCCTGAAACCGGTCGTGGCGCCGGAGATCGAATTCTACCTGGTCCGCAAGAATCCGGATCCGGATTATCCGCTGGTGCCGCCCGTCGGGCGCTCGGGCCGGCCGATCGGCGGCGGCGCCGGCTACTCGATCGCCGGTGTCAACGAGTTCGACGAGCTGATCGACGACATCTATCATTTCTCGGAGGTCCAGGGGCTCGAGATCGACACGCTGATCCACGAGGAGGGCGCCGGCCAACTCGAGATCAACCTGCGTCACGGCGACCCTGTGGAGCTCGCCGACCAGGTCTTCCTGTTCAAGCGCACCATCCGCGAGGCGGCGCTGAAGCACGAGACCTACGCAACGTTCATGGCCAAGCCGATGCAGGGCCAGCCGGGATCGGCCATGCACATCCACCAGTCGATCCTCGACAGGAAAACCGGTGCCAATGTCTTCTGCAACGAGGACGGCTCCGAATCCGAGGCGTTCTTCAGTTTCCTTGGCGGAATGCAGAAGCATGTGCCGAACGCGCTGGTTATGTTTGCACCCTATGTCAATTCGTACCGCCGGCTGACCCAGGCGGCATCCGCCCCGGTCAACACCAAATGGGGCTACGACAACCGCACAACCGCGTTTCGCGTGCCGCGCTCGGACGTCCGGTCGCGGCGGGTGGAGAACCGCATCCCCTCCTCCGACGCCAATCCCGCTGCCAACGAGGCCGAGATCGACCTGCCGCGAGGGTTGCTCGAAGCCGTCGACCTGTTCGAGAATGACGCGGATCTGCGCGAGATGCTGGGGACCGCCTTCGTCTCGACCTATGCGGCGATCAAGCGCGCCGAGTTCGAGACGTTCATGGAGGTGATCAGCCCATGGGAACGCGAATACCTGCTGCTCAACGTGTAGACGAGGGCGCCGCTTCCAAGTGAGCTACCAGTCGCCGATCTCGCCCGGCCGATCCTGGTACGAGGACACGGCGGGGCCGCGTCCCGAATTCGAGCCGCTCGACGGCGACCTCGAGGGCGACGTCGCCATCGTCGGCGGCGGCTACACCGGGCTTTCGGCGGCGGCTACACCGGGCTTTCGGCCACTGCGCATCTGGCCGCGGCCGGGAGCGAGGTGGCGCTGGTCGAGGCGCACCGGCTGGGCGACGGCGCCTCGGGTCGCAATGGCGGGCAGCTCGGAACCGGGCAGCGCGCCTGGGCCGAGGAACTCGAGGCCGAGCTCGGCCTGACTCGAGCCAGGGCGCTTTTCGACCTCGCCGAGGAAGCCAAGGCGCATCTCCTGGAGTTTTCGCGCGTCAACGGCATCGACATCGACTACATGCCGGGACAAATGTCCGTGGCCCACAAGAAGCGCTACGTGGCCGGCTACAGGGCGCATGCCGAGATCATGGCGAACCGCTTCGCCTATCCTTTCGTCAGCTTCATGGACGCTGCCGAGACCGCCGAGCGCCTCGGCTCGAGGCATTATTTCGGAGGCGTCCGCGATACCGGCACGGGGCATGTTCACCCGCTGAAACTGCTCCTGGGAACGGCGCGCGTCGCCGCCGGCAACGGCGCCAGGCTTTTCGAGCGGACGATGGCCACGAATGTCGCGGCCGTCGGCGGCAAGGTCCGGGTGACGACCGCGACAGGCACGATCACCGCCGCCAAGGCGCTGATCGCGGTGAACGCCCATGGCGGCGATCTGGAGCCGCAGAGCGCCGCGCACGTGATGCCGATCGGCTCCTTCATCGGAGCGACGGCGCCGCTGCCGAAGGACAGCCCGGTGCTGCCGGGCGGCGAATCCGTCGACGATTCCCGCTTCGTGATCCGCTACTTCCGCAGGACGAAGGACCGGCGGCTGCTGTTCGGGGGGCGCGAGGTCTACTCGGCCAGGAATCCGGGCGACATTCATGTGTCCATCCGCCGCCAGATCGCCGAAATCTATCCGTCGCTTGCCGATGTCGAGATCACGCATGCCTGGGGCGGCTTCGTCGGCATCACGCTGCCGCGCCGGCCGTTCGTGCGCGAGGTCATGCCCAACGTGATCTCGGCCGGCGGCTATTCCGGCCACGGCGTCATTCTGTCCAGCTTCGTCGGCAGACTCTATGCCGAAGCGATAACCGGCAGGCGCGACCGGCTGAAACTGTTCGAAGAGCTGAACATCCCGCCCTTTCCCGGCGGCCGGCGGTTTCGCGCACCGCTTCTCTTCCTGGCGCTCAACTGGTTCGCGCTGCGCGACCGCATCTGAAGCGCCGCCGCCGTGACTCGGCATCCCTGAACGACTGCGGCGGCTACCGGCGGTGCCGAATGGACGGGTTCCCTCCGACGGGGGTCGGAGCACCCTGCTGTTGCCGACGCGCGGTCCGTCCACCCGCGCTCCGGCTCAGATGCACCTGCCGCCGTCCACCTCGAAGGCGACGCCGGTGATCAGCGCGGCTTCGTCGGAAACCAGAAACAGCGCCGCGCTGGCGATGTCGGCAGGCTGCGACAGCCGGCCGAGCGGGATCGAGGCACGGAACTTTTCGCGCATCTGAGGCGTGTCCTCGCCCATGAACCTCGCCAGCATGCCGGTCTCGCCGGCCACCGGGCAGATGCAGTTGACGCGGATGTTCTTCGGCGCA
>JAJFMR010000041.1 GCA_020696915.1 Rhizobiaceae bacterium
GGCGGTGTTCTGGAGCGTCACGCCCATCTGCTCGGCGATGGACATGAACAGGTTGTTGAAGACTTCGAGCATGACCGGATCGGCCTCGGTGCCGTGCGCGGCCTGGCGGCGCTTCTTTTCGACGCGGCGGAGCAGGACGTGGTTTCTGGCGGTGATCTCGGCTTGCCAGCCAGGCTCGACGACGATTGTCTGGTGGCTCTCCATGACCAGCGCCGGCCCGGCAATCCGGTGGCCGGGGCGGAGCGCGTCGCGGCGGAAAATGCCGGCGTCCCGCCAGGCGCCCTCGCTGTAGATTTTCCTGCTTTCGCGAGGAGTTGCATCGGCAGTCTCCAGCATTGAATCGGGCTCGGCGTGGCGAATTTCGGAAGCGTCGACGCCCTCTACGCCGACCGCTTCGACGATCATCGGCTTGCCCTCGTAGACGAAGCCGAACTGCGCCCTGTGGGCGACCTCGAAGTCGGCCCTTGCCCGGCCTATCGAACGATGCCCGAAGTTCACGGGCAGAGTGCTGTCGGTGCCTTCATAGCGGACCTGAAGCACCGGCTTGAACGCCGCGTTTGCCTCCCGGATGCCCTGGTCCCGGAGTTCGGCGGCCACGGCGGCGCGCAGACCGGCGATCAGGTCGTCGATTGCCGCCGCGGAGGTTTCCACGAGCGGCTCGAGCAGTGCCTGCTGCCGTGACGCAAAAACGCCCGACAGGCCGATGCCATAGGCCGACAGCAGTCCGGAGAACGGATGGATCAGCACTGCCTCCACGCCGAGCGCGTCGGCGACGAGGCAGGCGTGCTGGCCGCCGGCGCCACCGAAGCAGTTGAGGAGATAGGAGGTGACGTCGTGGCCGCGCTGCACCGAGATCTTCTTGATGGCGTTGGCCATGTTTTCCACGGCGACGGTAACGAAACCCTCGGCAACGGCTTCAGGGGGGCGGCCGTCGCCGATTTCGGCTGCAAGTGCGGCGAATCTGCTCTGGACGATGCCGGTGTCCAGCATCTCGTCCTGGCAGGGACCGAAGATTGCCGGGAAATAATCGGGCTGCAGCTTCCCCAGCATCACATTGGCGTCGGTGACGGCCAGCGGGCCACCGCGCCTGTAGCAGGCGGGGCCCGGATTGGCGCCGGCCGAATCAGGCCCGGTACGAAAGCGGCCGGCTTCGAAATGCAGGATCGAGCCGCCGCCGGCCGCCACCGTGTGAATGCGCATCATCGGGGCGCGGACGCGAACTCCGGCGACTTCGGTGTCGAAGGCGCGCTCATATTCGCCGTCATAGTGCGCCACGTCCGTGGAGGTGCCTCCCATGTCGAAGCCGATTACCTTGTCGAAGCCGGCAAGCCTTGCCGTCTCCACCATCCCGACGACGCCGCCAGCCGGACCCGACATCAGCGCGTCCTTGCCCTGAAACTTGTCGGCGGCGGTCAGGCCCCCCGACGACATCATGAACATCAGCCGGGGGGCGTGGCTCCGGTCCTCGGACGCACGGCCGGCAGGGCGGATCCCGAGTTCGGCTGCGACGCGCGTTACATAGCGCGCCAGCAGTGGCGACAGGTAGGCGTCGACGACAGTCGTGTCGCCGCGTCCGACCAGCTTCACGAGCGGTGAGACCTGGTGGCTCACCGACAGCTGCGAAAAGCCGAGCCTGCTGCACAGTCCGGCGACCGCCTGCTCGTGCCCTGGATATCTCCACGCATGCATCAGGACCACCGCCACGGCTTCGATGCCGTCCAGCCTCGCCTGCCTGAGGGCCGGTTCGAGTCGGCCGAGCGCCAGCGGCGTTTCGATCGTACCGTCGGCGCGGACCCGCTCCCTGACCTCGACCACCCGCTCGTAAAGCTGCTCGGGAAGAATGATCTCCTTGGCGAAGATGTCCGGGCGCGCCTGGTAGGCAATGCGCAGCGCGTCGCGAAACCCTTCGGTGATCAAGAGAAGCACCCGGTCGCCCTTGCGCTCGAGCAGTGCGTTGGTGGCAACCGTCGTGCCCATCCTGATCTCGCCGACCAGGCCGTCAGGAATGGGCTCGCCCTGCCGCAGGCCGAGCAGATCGCGGATGCCCTGGACCGCTGCATCCGAATAAGCTTCCGGATTTTCGGAGAGCAGCTTTCTTGGGTGCAGCACGCCGTCGGGGGAACGGCCGATGATGTCGGTGAAGGTGCCGCCGCGATCCACCCAGAAGTCCCATTTCGTCGCGTCCATGGCAATTCTCCTGAGCCGCCGCGAAGCCTACATGACCTGAGTCCGAAGGCCTTTCGGGCATGTTCTGACGAATTGTTAAGGGTCGTCAAACGATGTGACGCAACCGATGTGGAACGGCGGCATTCCTTTCCGACCGTGCGCCCTACGGCGGCGGTCGACGAAGGAGATGTCTCAAATGAAAAAGTTCGTTCTAGCGTCCGTGACCGCTCTTGGCGTGCTTGGTCTTGCTGCGTGCAGCGACGCCACCGACGAAACCACCACCGAGTCCGTTCCTCCCACGGAGCAGCCGGCCGAGTCAGGCACCAGCACCGATAGCACGACGACCGAGACGACGCCGGTCCAGCCTGCTCCCGCGCAGTAGGCAATGCCATCGTCGAGGGGGCCCCGGCCGCGATGGCCAGGGGCCCTTGGGGTTTCGTCAGCTCCGACTTTCCGGATACTATTTGCGTCGGCCGCCACAACGCGCATGCCTCTGGAGGCTGCGCGACGTTTCAATCCGCCCCCGAACACTTTAAGAAGCGGCGATGTCGATCTGGAACCAGATCGGGGAGTTCGCTTCCCGCGTTTCGTTCAGCGCCAAGTCCGGAGCCTCGGACTTGCTCGGGGCGCTGAGGACGGCCTTCGCAGGCGACCCGGACCTGCGACGGCGGGTGGCCTTTTCGGTGGCAATGATTGCCTTGTCGGCAAAGATGGCCAAGGCCGACGGCGTCGTCACGACCAACGAGGTGAAGGCCTTCCAGCAGATTTTCTCGGTCCCGCCGCGCGAGGCGCGCAGCGTGGCTCGCCTTTACGACATCGCCAAGGGCGACGTTGCGGGTTTCGAGACCTATGCCGCCAGAATTGCACGACTCTGCGGAACCGGCAGGCCGAATTGTGGCGTCCTGGAAGACATTCTCGACGGGTTGTTCCACATCGCCAAGGCCGACGGGGCCTTGCATGAGCGAGAGAGCCGGTTTCTGCATCGGATAGCCGAGATCTTCCGCATCCGCGAGGAGCACTACCAAAGCATTCTGGCAAGGCACGTCAACGTCGGGGCCGCCGACCCATACAACGTTCTTGGGATCGAACGCGGCAAGTCTCTCGACGAGGTCAAGCGGCAGTACCGGAAGCTGGTCGCCGCGAACCACCCCGACAAGCTGATCGCCCGGGGACTGCCGGAGGAATTCGTCCGCATCGCAACGACCAGGATTGCCGCCATCAACGCGGCATTCGAGGCGATCGAGAGAGGCTTTCGCCCGGCATGACCGGCTTTGTACCCGATCATCCCGGGGCGGCATTGAGAGTATCGCCGAATTTTGGGCCGCGTCGCGGTTCCGCGCGGCCGGACATGATCATCGTGCATTACACCGGCATGGCGACCGGGGCGGCCGCCGAAGCCTGGCTGTGCAATCCCTTGGCGGAGGTCTCCTCGCACTATCTGGTCCATGAGGACGGCCGCATCGTGCAGATGGTGCGGGAGGGCGACCGCGCCTGGCATGCCGGAAAGAGTGCCTGGCGGGGCGAGACGGACGTCAATTCCCGTTCGGTCGGCATCGAGATCGTCAACCCTGGCCACGTGCTCGGCTACCGGAACTTCCGCGCGGTCCAGATCGACGCGGTCATCAGCCTTTGTCGCGGCATAACCATGCGTCACGGCATTTTGCCCGAGCGGATTCTGGCGCATTCCGACGTGGCGCCTGGCCGGAAGATCGATCCGGGTGAGCGCTTCCCGTGGCGGCGGCTGGCGGACTCCGGCGTCGGTCATTATGTTGCGCCGGCCCGTGGCGGGACGGCGCGCACCTTCGTGCCCGGCGACAGCGGGGCGGAGGTCGAGGATCTGCAGTCGATGCTGTCGCTCTACGGCTACGACCTCCAGGTTACCGGCATCTTCGACGCGCGAACCATGAGCGTGGTGCGGGCTTTCCAGCTGCATTTCCGGCCGCGGCGGGTGGATGGTCTGGCCGACTGCTCGACGATCGAGACGCTGCGTCTGCTGCTTCAGTCACTGCCGCGAGCTGGCTGACAGCGTTAAGCCCGCAAATACACAAAAAATTACATTGTGTAAAACAATGTGATTTTGTTTGCCTTTTTTGGTACATGGTTGATCGTCACAGGCATCCCGTGGAGTTGCCGGAACAAGCTTTGTAGAAGATGTTCCGGTGGGGTGAAGAATAGCCGCTGCGATGCAGTTCCTGCGGCGCAACCAGAACAAGGAAATCATGAGAAAATTGACCGTGCTTTCGGCAGCAATTGCTGCCGGGGTGATGACATCTGCCGCTCGTGCCGAAGTTAGTGCCGCATTAGCCGAAAAGCAGGCCGCCATCGAGGCGGCATACCCCACCAAGCCGATCAGGGAGAAAGGAGAAGAAGTCGATGCCGCGGCAGTCAAGAAGGCGAAGCTCGCAGCCGACATCGGCACGAGAACGGGAACAGCCAAGGTCGCCGCAAGCGGGGGTGCAGAAGCCGCGGCAACGGCGGCGACGGACGCCCTGAAAGAGCTCGCCTCCAAGGGCAGCAAGGCGGAGGAGGCGGCCGCTGTCCTGGCGGCAAGAAAATCGCCGGCTGGCCGCTACGGAACGATCATTCAGCGCTATGCCTCCACGTATGGCGTTCCGGTCACGCTGGCCGAGGCCGTCATCCAGATCGAAAGCAATTACAGGCCCGACGCGCTGGGCAGCGCCGGAGAGGTCGGCCTGATGCAGATCAAGCCGGCGACCGCACGCATGATGGGCTACAGCGGCTCGACCGACGACCTGTTCCACCCGGAAACCAACATAAAGTTCGGAATGAAATACCTGGGCAAGGCGCATCGGCTGGGCGGCGGCACGATCTGCGGCACTATTCTGAAATACAATGCCGGACATGCGGCCACGCGGATGAACCCGGTGTCGTCTGACTATTGCAGCAAGGTCAAGCGTCACCTGGCCGGAACATAGCCGCCACGGTTTTCGGTTGCATTTGGGCACCGGACTTCCTTTATACGCACTGCCAGCCGGCCGGGCGGCCGCGCCTGCAACAGCCGAAAGGCAGCGGGTGAGGAAAGTCCGGGCTCCATGGAGACACGGTGCCGGATAACGACCGGCGGGGGCGACCCCAGGGAAAGTGCCACAGAAAGCAAACCGCTTCGCCGCGCAAGCGGCGGGGCAAGGGTGAAAGGGTGGGGTAAGAGCCCACCGCGCGACCGGCAACGGAAGCGGCACGGCAAACCCCACCGGGAGCAAGACCGAATAGGGATGGTCGAGGGGCGACCCTCAGGGCTGTTTCCAGCTCACCGTCCGGGTAGGTTGCGTGAGGCCGATGGTGACATCGGCCCAAGACGAATGGCCGCCACGTTTCCGCGCCGTGAGGCGCGGAGGCCATACAGAACCCGGCTTACAGGCCGGCTGGCAGCTTCTCTTCAGTATCGGTGAAAATTCCCGCTCCGTGCATCGTCACAAGAGACGATTTTCTTGCGCGTCCTTTCGGAGCGCCTGCGGGCACTGGCCGCCTGAACTGGAGCTACGTCCGCCGCTCCGCTAACACGGGGGCTGCACGGCGGACGCGCCAATGTCACCGCCATGCCATTTTTGCAGAACTTGACGCACACAATTCGGGTCGCGTGATCAGGCGGGAACGTACGTCAACCTGATCGCGTCCTCGTCGATTCGATCGCTGGCAACAAGGCGGAGCGGCGGCCGGGGACCGGCGAAGAATGGCTTGCCGCGACCAAGCACGACGGGGTGGAAGTAGAGACGATACTCATCGACAAGACCAAGGTCCGTCAGGCTTCGCGCCAGGTCCGGTCCGGAAACGGCAATCTCCCCAACGAGCAGAGCCTTCAGCCGCCGTATCACCGTCTCGATGTCCTCCGAAACAAGTGTGGCGTTGGGGCCGACTGACTTCAACGAGCGCGATACGACCCACTTCGGCTGGCTCCTCCACGCCGCCGCGAACTCGTGTTGTTCCGCACTCCACTCGGGAAAGTCCTCGTCCCAATACCGCATCACCTCGTACATGCGGCGACCGTACACACTGCCGGTCAGTTCGCGCACGTGCTCTATCCAGTGACGAAAGAGCGCGGGGCCTGTCCGCATTTCCAGGTGGTCCACGTAGCCGTCCAGGGACTGGTTCATTCCGAAGACGAGCTTCGCCACGCTGCAAAATCTCCATCCCAAGGTGTCGCGTGAGATGCCGTCATCCTACGCCGCCCCGAGCGCCAGCTCCAGCGCCGACCACAGCTCCTCCACCGGTTCACAGCCGACGGACAGCCGCACGAAGCCCGGTTGAACGGCGTCGCCCCAGCGGGCGCGTCGTTCGGCGGACGTGTGGACGCCGCCAAACGAGGTCGCGGGCTGGATGAGCGTGCATGCCTCGATGAACCGCTCCGCGACCTCGGCGGATGCAAGCGTCATGCCGATCAGGAAGCCGAAGCGCTGCATCTGGCGGCGGGCAAGGGCGTGCCCGGAATCGTCCGGCAGGCCCGGAAAGCGGACGGATTCGACATTGGGATGAAGCTGCAGCCGCGGCGCGATGATTTCGGCCGAACTGCACATCCGGTCGAACCGGACTTCCAGGCTTTCCAGCCCACGATGAACCAGCCAGCTCTCGAACGGGCCGGGGATGCTGCCTGAGAGCCTGCGCCAGTCGCTCACCGCCTGGACGAGATCCGGCCGGCGGCTGGCGACGTGGCCAAACAGCGCGTCGGAATGACCGTTCGGCGCCTTGGTGTCGGCGGCGACCACGATGTCGGCGCCGAGGTCGAGCGGGCGCTGGCCGTAGGGTGTCATGGTGGTGTTGTCGGCAACCACGAGCGCGCCGGCGTCATGTGCTGCCGCCGCCACAGTCTCCAGGTCGCAGAGTTCAAGCCCGGGGTTCGCAGGAGTCTCTACAAAAACGAGGCGGTAGCCTTCGAACCCGCCGGTGGGAAACAGAGACGTCGGCCGTTGATCGAAGGTGATGCCAAGCGGCTTCAGGAAGCGCTCCGCGAGGAGCCGCGTCGTATAATAGCCGTCGGCGGGCAGCAGCACGCGGTCGCCGCCCCGGAGCAGGCCGAAAAACACGGCCGAGATCGCCGCCATGCCCGACGGAAAGGCGACCGAGGGTGCCCCTTCTAAATGCCCGAGCAGCGCCTCGACGGCCTCCCAGGTCGGATTGTCGAACCGCCCATACTGGCGAAATCCCGCCGGATCGCCGGGCAGGTTGAATACCGAGGCGAGAACGACCGGCGGCGGCACCGCATCGCCCTTGGCGAGCTTGCCGCGTCCCAGATGCGGGAGGCGGGCGGCGAGCGAAGCTGGACTGTCGGGCATGGCGGGCTCGCGTGCCGGGTCGGGGGCGAACCGGAACGCTAGCCTCGGAAGCCTGGTGCGGCAAGGGCCGAGGCCGCCGCCGAGGCCCCTATTAAACACTTCGTTAGCGTTAATGGACGATAAAGGCATGCTGCGGGCGGCGTGGCTTTCCGAACCGCCGAACGGCAGCCTCGAAGCACGGTTCCCGTTGACGCCCATACAGCCCCATGTTATCCCATAACCATAAACAAAACCTCGTTCCAGCCAAGGATGAAGCGTTATCCGGGACGGCGGCTTTACAGCCGCGCGGCAGGACCTCGCCCGGGATCGAAAGGGGATGCACGGGGGGAGCCGCCCCGGGAGGCGCGGCGGACATGATGCAAGGGAGTGCGGCCGCGGAAGCAGCTGAATCGCGCGATGAACCGGTTTCTGTCGAACGCAGTCAACAGGATCGACGCGAAAGGGCGGGTGTCGGTGCCGGCGCATTTCCGCTCCGTGCTGCAGCAGCGAGGCTACGCCGAGCTCTACGCCATTCGCGAACTGGACCTTCCGGCGCTGAACGTCGGCGGGATGGATCTCCTCGACCGCTACGAGACACGGATTGCGCAGGAGGACCCTTTTCTCCAGACGGCGGAAGACATGTCGTTTTTCGTGCATGGCGACGGCGCGTTCCTGAAGCTCGACCAGGACGGACGCATCACGGTGACGGACTTCATCCGGGAGCACACCGGCATTGCGGCCGAGGTCGCGTTTGTCGGGCGCGGCAGTTTCTTCCAGATGTGGGAACCCGGGCGGCTGAGCGACTATGGCGCTGGGGTTCGGGCGCGGCTTTCGCGGCTTCGGCAGGGGACGAAGCCCGGGGAGCGACCGGAATGACGGCGGGCCACGGCGGGGATCACCCCGCGGTTGGCGGACCGGCCCGCCACATTCCGGTCCTCCTTGGCGACGTGGTCGCGGCGCTTGCCCCGGCTCCCGGCAGGATCATCGTCGACGGCACTTTTGGGGCAGGAGGGTACAGCACCGCATTGTTGTCGGCCGGCGCCACGGTCATCGGCATCGACCGGGACCCCGAAGCAATCGCTTCCGGACGACGGCTCGAAGCCAACTCGGGCGGAAAATTGCGGCTTGTCCACGGCCGCTTCTCACGTCTGGACGACCATGCCGGGGGCGCCGACGGCGTGGTGCTCGACATCGGCGTGTCCTCCATGCAGATCGACGAGGCCGGGCGAGGCTTTTCCTTCCGCAGCGAGGGGCCGCTCGATATGCGCATGGACCGGGCCGGGCCGAGCGCGGCCGATGTCGTCAACCGGTTCGACGCGGGCGATCTGACCCGCATCTTCGGCCTGCTCGGGGAAGAGCGTCATGCCGGACGCATCGCCAGGATGATCGAAAAGCGTCGCGCCAGCAAAGCGTTCGAAAGCACCCTGGAGCTTGCCGAAGCCATCGAGGCGCATGTCGGCCGCAAGCCGGGGGACAGGATTCATCCGGCGACCCGCGTCTTCCAGGCGCTGAGAATATTCGTCAACGACGAGCTCGGCGAGCTTGCCGGCGGTCTGCTGGCGGCCGAGCGGGTGCTCGTCCCCGGCGGCCGCCTGGCCGTGGTAACCTTTCATTCGCTCGAGGATCGCCTCGTCAAGCGGTTCGTGGCGGACCGGTCTGGCTCGCCGGCCGGGTCGCGCTACCTGCCCGAGCCGCAGGCACAGGTGCCGACGTTCGCAAAGCTTGGAGCCCCCGTCGTGCCGGGCGACGCCGAAATCGCTGCCAATCCGCGTGCCCGCTCGGCAAGGCTGCGTGCCGCGGTCCGCACGGCTGCCCCTGCGAGAAAGCCCGATTTTTCCGTTTTCGGCCTGCCAAGCCTGCCCGCGCTGCGGGTCTCCGTCGAGAGGTGAGCATCCCGTGTTTCGCACCAGTGACATTGTGCTGATCGCCGTCATGGTCTCGGCGGCCGCGTTCACCTACAAGACCAAGCACGAGGCCGAGGAGCGCCTCGCCGAGGTTCGCAGGATCGAAGCGGACATCCGCTACGAGGAAGACACGATCGACCTGCTGCAGGCCGACTGGAGTCTGCTCACCCAGCCGTCGCGGCTGCAGAAACTGTCCGCGACCTACAGTGCCGAGCTTGGGCTGCAGCCGGTCGAGGCCCGCCAGATCGTCGGACTCGACGAACTTCCGGAACGCCCGGTCGAGATCCCGGATTTTTCCAGCCAGCCTCTCGGCGGCATGGCCGAAAGCGGCCAGGACCAGACCATGACCGGGGGTATCGTGCGATGATCGGATGGCTGCGCAGGACGATGCAGGACGCGCGGGCCCCGGGCGGCATCGTCGTGGAAGGCAGGCGCAAGGCGGACGGCGGCCGGGCCAGGAACCGTGTCCTGATGACGATGGCGGTGTTCTTCGGCATCTACGCCACGATAGGTGGCCGGCTGGTCTATCTGGGCCTCCAGAATCCCGACGAATCGGGAGGTCCGGCCAGCCGCGTAACCGCCTCACGGCCGGACCTCGTCGACCGCAACGGCGAGGTGCTGGCCACCGACATCAAGACCGCCTCGCTGTTTGCCGAGCCGCGCCGCATTGTCGACCCCAACGAGGTCATCGAGAAGCTCGCAATCGTGCTGCCGGATATCGAGGTCGAAGAGACCTATCACAAGCTGAAAAGCGGGGCGGGCTTCGTATGGCTGCGGCGGCAGCTGACGCCGAAGCAGCAGAACGAGATCATGCAGCTTGGCATTCCCGGCATAGGCTTCCGGACCGAGAAGCGGCGCTTCTATCCAGGCGGCCCGACCGCATCGCACATCGTCGGCCTGACCAATATCGACAATCAGGGCATATCCGGGCTTGAAAAATATGTCGACGACCAGGGGCTTGCCGACCTTCAGGCGTCCGGCCTGGCGGTTGCCGGCGATCTCAGGCCGGTACGGCTGTCGATCGACCTGCGCGTCCAGCACATCGTCCACGACGAACTGAGCCAGGGCATGGAAAAATATCACGCCATCGCCGCCGGCGCAGTTGTCCTGAATGTCAAGACCGGCGAGGTCATGGCAATGGTCTCGCTGCCCGACTACGATCCGAACAACCCCTACAACGCCCATGAAAAGGACCGGTTGAACCGCATGTCGGCCGGAACCTTCGAGATGGGCTCGACCATCAAGACCTTCACCACGGCAATGGCGCTGGATTCGGGCAAGGCGACGCTCGAAAGTCGCTTCGACGCCTCGCGGCCCCTGCACATCGGGCGCTTCACGATCCGCGATTTCCACGGCAAGGGCCGCGTCCTCACCCTGCCGGAAGTGTTCATCTATTCCTCCAACATCGGCTCGGCACGGGAAGCCGACATGGTCGGAATCGAAGGACACCGCGAATTCCTGCGGCGGCTCGGCCTGCTCACCCGAATGAAGACCGAACTGCCGGAAGTGGCGACCCCGACGGAGCCGAGGGAATGGAAGAAGGTGAACTCCATCACCATCGCCTTCGGCCACGGCATGTCGACGACCCCCTTGCAGACCGCCGTCGGAGCGGCTGCGCTGCTCAACGGCGGCAAGCTGATCCCGCCGACGTTCCTGATGCGCGACGAGGCCGAGGCGGAGGCCGTGGCCGACCAGGTGGTGAGCGCGCGGACGGTCGAGAGCATGCGCTATCTCTACCGGCTCAATGCCGAAAAGGGTTCCGGCAGGCGCGCCGAGGTCCCGGGCTTCCGGGTCGGAGGCAAGACCGGCACCGCGGAGAAGGTGGTCAACGGGCGCTATTCCAGCGACAAGCGCTTCAACGCCTTTCTGGCAGCGTTCCCAATGGAAGATCCGCAATATGTGGTGCTCGCCATCGTCGACGAGCCCAAGCCCGAAAAGCCCGGCATGGGCGCTACCGCCGGCCTCAATGCCGCGCCGATTGTGGCGAACATCATCCGCCGTTCGGGCGCGATGCTTGGCGTGAAGCCGGAATTCGGCCATGAAAGTGGAGCTACGGTCGTCTCGTATCAATGATTCTCGAAAGACCCCGGGAAAGCCTGTCCGTTTGGTGCGACTGGACTTCGATGAAGCTGCATGACCTCGCCGGTATCCTGCCCGTGGATGACGTTCGCTTCGACGCCGAGATTACCGGAGTGTCGGCGGACTCCCGCAAGATAAGGCCCGGCGCGATCTTCGTGGCCATCACCGGAACCCGCGCCGACGGGGCGAGCTTCGCGGCGGATGCGGTGCGGCGAGGGGCGGCGGCCATCGTCGCGTCCGGCGACGCCGCTCTCGGCATCGACAGCATTCCGGTCATTTCCGTCGAAGATCCGCGGCGTGCGCTCGCTGATCTCGCGGCCAGGCTTTATCCGCGGCAGCCGGCGACGATGGTCGCCGTCACCGGCACCAGCGGCAAGACGTCGGTCGCGGCTTTCACCCGCCAGATCTGGGAGCAGGCGGGGCATCGGGCTGCAAGCATCGGCACCACCGGCGTCGTGGCCCCCGGACGCAGTGACTACGGCGGGCTGACCACTCCCGATCCGGTCGAACTGCACGAACTGCTCACCGAACTGTCCGATGCCGGAGTCACCCACGCTGCCATGGAGGCGTCGAGCCACGGACTGGACCAGCGCAGGCTGGATCGCGTGCGGCTTGCGGCGGGCGCCTTCACCAATCTCGGCCGCGACCACCTCGACTACCATCCCGACATGGAGGAGTACCATCGTGCCAAGCTGAGGCTGTTCGACACGCTGCTGCCCGGCGGCGCGCCGGCCGTCATCTTCGCCGACGACGAGTGGTCCGGTCCGACGATCTCGGCTGCAGAAGCGGCCGGCCTGAACGTGCTGACGGTCGGCCGCCGCGGCAACTTCCTGGCCCTGAAGCGTGTCGAGCACGAACGTTTCCGCCAGCGCGCCGAGATCGAGGCGGAGGGCAGTATTTACGAGGTCGATCTGCCGCTTGCCGGCGATTTCCAGATCTTCAACGCGCTGGTCGCAGCCGGCCTGGCGGCGGCAACCGGCACCCCGGTCGGCGAGGCGCTGGCCGCCCTCGAGCACATCAGGGGCGCCCCCGGCCGGCTCGATCTTGCGGGGACCGCCGCCAACGGCGCCCCGGTCTATGTCGATTACGCTCACAAGCCGGATGCCATGGAGAACGTGCTGCAGTCCGTGCGCCCCTTCACCACCGGCCGGGTGATAGTGGTGTTCGGCTGCGGCGGCGATCGCGACCGCGGCAAGCGTCCGATCATGGGCGAGATCGCCGCGCGGCTCGCGGATGTGGTCATCGTCACCGACGACAATCCGCGTTCCGAGGTTCCCGAGGAGATCCGCGCTGCAATCCTCGTGGCGGCACCCGGCGCCCTGGAGATCGGCGACCGGCGGCAGGCTATCCGTGAGGCCGTGGCGATGCTGCAGGCCGGCGACACGCTGATCATTGCGGGCAAGGGCCATGAGGAGGGTCAGACCTTCGGAACCGAAACGCTGCCCTTCTCCGATCATGAGGAGGTCCGCAGGGCGTTCCGGGAGCTGTCTCGATGAGCGTGCTCTGGGGTGGCGCCGAGCTGGTCGAGGCGCTCGGTGGCCGGCCGGTCGGCCAGATCCCGACGGAAATCGGGGGCATTTCGATAGACAGCCGCAGCCTGAGGCCCGGTGACGCCTTCTTTGCGATCAGGGGCGAGGCACATGACGGCCACGACTTTGCGACGGCCGCCGTCAAGGCTGGCGCCGCGGTGCTGGTGATCTCGGAAGGCAAGCTGCCGGCACTCGGCCGACTCACCGCGCCGTTGATTGTCGTCCCCGACGTCCTGGCCGCGCTTGAAAGGGCCGGCGCTGCAGCCCGCGTGCGGTGCCGCGCCAGGATCATTGCCATCACCGG
>JAJFMR010000042.1 GCA_020696915.1 Rhizobiaceae bacterium
TGTCGAAACGCTCATCGACAGGAACAACAAGCGCAGGCGGCGGATGGCCGCCCGCATCTTCGACGAATTGGCCGACGTGCGCAGCCCGACCGTTGCCGTCCTGGGTGTGGCGTTCAAGGCGAATACCGATGATGTGCGCGAATCGCCGGCGCTGGACATCATCTCGCTTCTTCAGCAAGGGGGCTTGAAGGTGCAAGCCCACGACCCGTGGGCAAACGGCAAGGCGGCGCCGCTGTCGCCCGGCGTCACATGGTGCGCCGATTCCTACGAGGCTGTGGCCGGCGCGGATATGGCGGTCATACTGACGGAGTGGGATGTGTTCCGCTCCCTGGACCTTGTCAGGCTTGGGAACGCCATGCGCAGCCGGGTACTCTTCGACTGCCGCAACATCCTGGATCCCAAGGAGGTGATCCAGAGCGGCTTCCGCCATTTGAGCGTCGGACGCGGGACCGTTCCGCGCCACACCAGGACACCGCAGCCGCAAAGCGCCATTCGCCGGCGCAAGTCCCTTGTCTCCTAGGCTGGGTGCGAGCTTTCAGGAGGTAAGGGGTCTGAATTCGGGCGCACTCCAGGGCATCGACAGGTCGCCGATGACCAGGTCGGCATCGCTGAAGTCTTCGTGACAGGTGTAAAGGCTCGGTGTGACGACCGTGTGCATGCCGGCCGCCCGCGCCGCCACGAGCCCGTTTCTGGAATCCTCGATGCAGAGGCAGCACCGTCCGTCGAGGGCAAGGTCGGACAGCACCAGCCGGTAGACTTCCGGATCGGGCTTCTTGCGGCGGACGTCCTCGCCCGTCCGGATGCTGGCGAATATCGGGCCCGCCTCCGGACCAAGCGTTGACTCCAGCAGCGCGGTGACGCTGCGTCTGCTCGTCGTCGTCCCGATGGCCAGCAGCAGCCCCTCGCGTCGGGCACGGTCGATGAGGTTCATGACGCCTGGGCGCAAGGTCACGGCGCCTTTTCGGACCCTTTCATTGTACAGTTCGGTCTTCCGCGCGTGCAGCGACGCCGCGTCGATGTCCTGTCCGCGCGACCGGGCGTAATGGACGATGCGTTCCCGGCCGCCGGTCACCGCGAGCAGTCTTGTGTAGAGGCTGCGGTCCCACGTCCACTCGAGACCATGCTCGGCGAAGGCCTGATTGAAGCACGTCCTGTGGCATTCCTCCGTCTCGGCGAGTGTGCCGTCGACGTCGAAGACGAGCGCAAGGATGGTCATCAGGCAGCCCTGCGGACCGCGGCGAGAATCGGCTCGAGGTCTTCCAGCCTGTCGATGACGTGACCTACTCCCATGCGTTCGGCGGCAACACCGGTGTATCCTCCGCGCACGATGATGCACGTCATCCCGGCTGCTCGAGCTGCGCCGGCGTCGACAGGACTGTCGCCGACCAGAACGGCCTCGCCGACGCTGCACCGGCAGGCGTCGCAGGCCGCCAGAAGCATGTCGGGAGCGGGCTTGCCCGCATGGCCGCTGTCGCCGCCTATGACGATGCGCAGCTGTCCAAGCAGCCCGAAATGCCCGAGGATCGTCCGCGAGAAGCCTTGCGGCTTGTTGGTGACGACGCCGATCTGTGCCCCGGCCTCCCTGGCAGCGGCCAGCGCCTGCCGGGCACCGGGACGCAATGTCGTGAGCCGGATAAGGTTGCGGCCGTAGATCTCGGTCATCCTGACGCGGCGCTCGTCCAGCTCGCGCGTCGCGAGCATCAGGCCGTGTGCGGCGAAGGCACGCTCGACCAGCCTCTCGATGCCGTTGCCGATCATGCCCCGTACCGCGTCCGGCGAGTGCGACGCCAGCCCGTAGGCGGCCATCAGTTGGTTGACGGAAGCGGCGATGTCTGGTGCCGAATCGACCAGCGTGCCGTCGAGATCGAAAAGGACCGCCCGCACCGGACCTCGTTCGGATGCCATTCCCGCCGCCTTCATCCAGCATCCCTCGCCAATGCCCCGTCGGCGGCCTCGCGGATCGCGGCGATGTTTGCCCGGTAGGCCTCGGCGGTGCCCCCCTTGAAGACTGCCGAACCCGCCACGAGCACGTTGGCGCCTGCCGCAGCGACGAGGGGCGCCGTTGCGGGCGTGATGCCGCCGTCGATCTCGATATGTATCGGCCGGCCGCCGATGAGCGCCTTGACCCGTCTTACCTTCTCCACCACCGCGGGGATGAATTTCTGGCCGCCGAAGCCGGGATTGACGGTCATCAGCAACACCAGATCCAGCCGGTCCAGCACGTGCTCGATGGCGCTCTCCGGCGTCGAAGGATTGAGGGAGACGCCGGCCTTCTTGCCGAGCCCCCTGATTGCCTGCAACGAACGGTCGAGATGCGGGCCGGCTTCGGCGTGGACCGTAATGATGTCGCAGCCCGCCTCGGCGAAGGCGACGAGATAGGGATCGGCCGGCGCGATCATCAGGTGGCAGTCGAACACTTTGCCTGTGCGGTTGCGGATCGCCTTGATCACCGGCGGGCCGAAGCTGATGTTGGGCACGAAGTGGCCGTCCATCACGTCGAGGTGGATCCAGTCGGCGCCGGCCGCAATCACCGTTTCGACCTCGTCGCCGAGCCGCGAAAAATCCGCCGACAGCACCGACGGCGCGATGATTGTTCCCGTCATGGCGCAGCATCTCCTTCTGCGGTCGCCGCGGTCGCAAAGACCCGGCTCGCCCGTATGTCTTCGGCGCGGATGGTCGACAGCTCCTGTGGCGAAACGGTGCCGCGTGCGGTTTCGAACAGGCGGTTTGCCTGTCTGAGCCGGGCCCGGTCGAGCGCGTTGCGGATCGACCTGGCGTTGGCGAAATGGGGCTGCGCGCGGCGCGCATCTATATAGCCGGCCATCGTCGTCTTGGCCTCGTCGTCGAACACATAGTTCTGCCTTGCCAGCATCGTCTCGGCGATGGCCAGAAGCTCCTCGTTCTCATAATCGGGGAAATCGATATGATGCGCGATGCGGGAACGAAATCCCGGATTCGATTGATAGAATCTCTCCATCCGGTCGGCGTAGCCGGCCAGGATTACCACGAGGTCGTCGCGCTGGTTTTCCATCACCTGCAGCAGGATCTCGATGGCCTCCTGGCCATAGTCGCGCTCGTTGTCGGGCCGGTAGAGATAATAGGCCTCGTCGATGAAGAGCACCCCGCCCATCGCCTTCTTCAGGACCTCCTTCGTCTTGGGGGCCGTGTGGCCGATATACTGGCCGACGAGGTCGTCGCGGGTCACCGAGACGAGGTGACCCTTGCGGACATAGCCGAGCCGGTGCAGCAGGTTCGCCATGCGGAGCGCAAGAGTCGTCTTGCCGGTACCGGGGTTGCCGGTGAAGCTCATGTGCAGCGTCGGCGTCTCGGTGGTCAGCCCGAGGCGCTGTCGCGCCCGTTCGACCAGAAGCAGCGCCGCCGTCTCGCGGATGCGCCGCTTCACCGGCTTGAGCCCGGTCAGTTCGCGGTCGAGTTCGTCGAGAATCTCGGCAACGCCCGAACTGCGGAAGTCGGCGGCGAGATCGACCCCGGCGGCCGGCTGTTGGGTGATGGCTTCAGCAACGTTCATGGATGGCCTCGCACCGGCGTGTCAATTATGGTCTGCATCGAATAGCGCTGGACCCGCCCCTGCGCTTCGGCCCTTGCAAGAACGAGTTTCGGCTCGACTTTGGGCCGGTTGACGATGAAAGACATGCGGACCGTCTCGAACCCCCGCGTGGAGTCGAAGGCATTGATGCGGATATAGGCATCCGGCCAGGCCCCGCGGCAGGCCCTCACCTCCATCATGACCCCGGCCGCGTCCCTCAGGTCGAACATCGGATTGCCCCACATTTCCCAGTAGGTGTTCCGGGGATGCGGGTCGTCGGTGTACTCGATGCCGATTGCCCAGTCGTTGCGCAGGCAATACTCGATCTGGGCCGAGATCTGCTCGTCCGTCAGATCCGGAAGGAAGGAAAAAGTCCCTTGGGTTATCCGCATGTCGGTGTCCTCACATCGCGACGGCCGGCGTCGGGATGAAATCCGACGTGTCGGTCGACTGGTAGTTGAAGGTGATGTCGCCCCAGACGTCGAGCGCCGCCTCGAGGGGCTTGCACCATCTTGCCGCAGCGCGCAGGATCTCGCGGCCTTCGCCGGCAATGTCGCGGCCCTCGTTACGGGCGAGCACCATGGCTTCGAGCGCGACGCGGTTGGCCGTTGCTCCCGCCTGTATACCCATCGGGTGGCCGATCGTGCCGCCGCCGAACTGAAGCACGACGTCGTCGCCGAACAGGTCCAGGAGCTGGTGCATCTGGCCCGCATGGATGCCGCCTGAGGCGACCGGCATCATCTTCAGCGTATCGGCCCAGTGCTGCTCGAAATAGATGCCGCGCGGCAGGTCGACCTCGTTCCGCAGCTCGCGGCAGACATTGTAGTAGCCCTGCACGGTCATCGGATCGCCCTCCAGCTTGCCGACGGCGGTGCCGGCGTGGATGTGGTCGACGCCGGCGAGCCGCATCCATTTGGCAATGACGCGAAACGAGATGCCGTGATTCTTCTGACGCGTGTAGGTACCGTGGCCGGCGCGGTGCAGGTGCAGGATCATGTCGTTCTGCCGGCACCATTCCGAGATCGACTGGATCGCCGTGTAACCGATGACCAGGTCGATCATGACGATGACGGAACCGAGTTCCCTTGCGAACTCGGCACGGCGGTACATCTCCTCCATCGTGCCGGCGGTGATGTTGAGATAGTGGCCCTTGATCTCGCCGGTCGCGGCCGAGGCGCGATTGACCGCCTCCATGCAGTAGAGAAAGCGGTCGCGCCAATGCATGAAGGGCTGGGAATTGATGTTCTCGTCATCCTTCATGAAGTCGAGACCCCCCTTCAGGCCCTCATAGACCACGCGGCCATAATTCTTGCCGGAAAGCCCGAGCTTCGGCTTGGTCGTGGCGCCGAGAAGCGGACGGCCGAACTTGTCGAGGCGCTCGCGCTCGACCACGATGCCGGTCGGTGGTCCCTTGTAGGTCTTCACGTAGGCGGCCGGCAGGCGCATGTCCTCCAGCCGGGCTGCCTTGAGCGGCTTGAAGGAGAAGACATTGCCGATGATCGAGGCGGTCAGGTTGGCGATCGAGCCGGGTTCGAACAGGATCAGGTCATAGGCGACATAGCAGAAGAATTCGCCCGGCCTGCCCGGCACGGGGTCGACGCGGTAAGCCTTCGCGCGATACTGGTCGGCCGCAGTCAGGCGGTCGGTCCACACCACGGTCCAGGTCGCAGTGGAGCTTTCGCCGGCGACCGCGGCGGCCGCCTCGATCGGGTCGACGCCGTCCTGCGGAGTGATGCGGAACAGTGCAATGATGTCCGTGTCCTTCGGCTCGTACCTGCCGTCCCAGTACCCCATCTGCGCGTATTTCAGCACGCCTGCCTTGTAGCGTTCCTTGCCCCTCAGTTCCTTGGGTTCTGCGTTCATCGTCCAATCCTTCCGTCGTCTCAGCTCGGTTCACGCCGCTCGGGCGGCCGACATCTGCGGGTCGAGCAGGCCGCCGGCATGGCGCTTCGCCATTTCGTCCATCGGAATCACCTTGATGCGGCCGGCGTTGCCCGCCGTCCCGAACGCCTCGAAACGGGCGCGGCAGAGGTCGCGCATGGCGTCCATGGCGGGCTTCAGAAATTTGCGGGGGTCGAACTCCGCTGGACTGGCCGTTGCTACCTTGCGGAACTGGCCGGCCATCGCCATGCGGCAGTCGGTGTCGATGTTGACCTTGCGCACCCCGTGCCGGATGCCGCGTACGATCTCTTCCACCGGCACTCCGAATGTCTGGGGCATCTCGCCGCCATTGGCGTTGATGATGTCCTGCAGCTCCTGCGGCACCGAAGAGGAGCCGTGCATGACGAGATGCGTGTTCGGCAGACGCTCGTGGATCGCCTCGATGACGTGCATGGCGAGAATGTCGCCGTCCGGCTTGCGCGAGAACTTGTAGGCGCCGTGTGAGGTGCCGCAGGCGATTGCCAGCGCGTCCACCCTGGTCTGGAGAACGAAGTCGACCGCCTGGTCCGGGTCCGTCAACATTTGCTCCTGGGTGAGGGCGCCTGCCGCCCCATGCCCGTCCTCGGCTTCGCCGTGGCCGCTCTCCAGCGACCCGAGAACGCCCAGCTCGCCCTCGACGGATGCGCCCACCGCATGCGCCATCTCGGCGACCGTGGCCGTGATTTCCACGTTGTAGTCATAGCTCGCCGGCGTCTTGCCGTCGGCCATCAGCGAGCCGTCCATCATCACGGAGGTAAAGCCATGCCGGATCGCCGTGAGACAGGTGGCTTCGTTGTTGCCATGATCCTGGTGAATGCAGAGCGGGATGTCCGGATAGATCTCGACCAGAGCATCCATCATCCTCGACAGCATGATGTCGTTGGCGTAGCTGCGCGCGCCGCGGCTCGCCTGAATGATGACGGGGGCGTCGCAGGCGCTGGCGGCGTCCATGATGGCAAGGCCCTGCTCCATGTTGTTGATGTTGAAGGCAGGCACGGCGTACCCGCGTTCGGCGGCATGGTCGAGCAGTTGGCGAAGCGTGATCCTGGCCATGTCAGGCGGCCTCCACGTTGGCTATCGCCAGTGCGGCTGCGTCCATTGCGGTCTTCAGGAGCATGGTTCAATCCTTCCGGACTACGGCGAGAGCGGCGTCGGCGACGGCCTCGGCGGTGATGGCGAAATGCCTGTAGAGATCTGCTGCGGGGGCGCTGGCGCCGAAGCCGGTCATCCCGACGAAGGCTCCGGGATTGCCGGTCCATCTGTCCCAGCCAAGCCGCGCCGCCGCTTCGACCGCCACGCGCGGAGCGCTGCCGAGCACCTCGTTCCGATAGGCTTCATCCTGTTCCTCGAAGAGTTCCCAGCACGGCATCGACACCACGGCAGCGCCGATGCTGTCGCGGCTCCGCAGCAGGTCGGCTGCCGCGTGAGCGATCTCGACCTCTGATCCGGTGGCGATGATCGTGACGTCGCGGGCGCCGGCAGTCTCGCGCATGAGGTAGGCCCCGCGTGCGGAGCGATTGAGGTCGGAATGCATGGCGCGCAGCATCGGCAGGTTCTGCCGCGACAGGACGAGCACGCTCGGCCGGTTCCGGGCGGCGAGCGCCAATTCCCAGCATTCAGCTGTCTCGACGATGTCCGCCGGGCGGAACACGTTCAGATTGGGCGTGGCGCGCAGCATTGCCAGATGTTCGACAGGCTGGTGCGTCGGACCGTCCTCGCCGAGGCCGATCGAGTCGTGGGTCATCACATAGATCACCCGCTGCCGCATCAGGGCCGAGAGCCGCATTGCGCCACGTGCATAGTCGGCAAAGCAAAGGAAGGTGCCGCCGTAGGGAATGAAGCCGCCATGAAGGGCGATGCCGTTCATCGCTGCGGCCATGCCATGCTCGCGGATGCCGTAGTGGATGTAGCGGCCAGCGAAGCCGCCCCGCTCGATGCGCCCCATTCCCTTGGTGATGGTGAGGTTGGAATGGGTGAGATCGGCGGACCCGCCCACCGTCAGCTCCGTCGCGGCATTGATGACCGCCAGCGCCATCTCCGAGGCCTTGCGGGTGGCGACCTTCGTGGCCTTATCGAAATGCTCCTTGCGGAACGCCCTGATCCCTTCGAGGACCGCATCCGGCATTTCGCCGGCAATCGCCCGGTCGAAAGCTTCGCGATGCGGCGAGCTTTCCCGGCGTCGCTCCCACGCACGCCGGGCCGCCTTGCCGCGCTCCGCGGCGGCGCGCCAGGCTCCGAGGATCTCCCCGGGCACGTGGAAGGGCGGGTGGGGCCAACCGATGTTCTGGCGGGCCGCGGCAATCTCCGTGTCGCCGAGCGGAGCGCCGTGCGTCTTTTCCGAACCCTGGAGATTCGGGGCGCCCCTTCCGATGATGCTGCGGCAGGCGATGAGCGTTGGGCGATCCGCGGCCCGCGCTTCGCCGATTGCTGCCGAGACGGCTTCCGTGTCATGGCCGTCGACGGCGACGACATTCCAGCCGGCGGCGCGGAAGCGCCCCGGCTGGTCCATCGACGTCGACAGGGAGGTGGGGCCGTCGATGGAGATGCGGTTGTCGTCCCAGAGCACGACCAGCCGTGCGAGCCCGAGATGGCCGGCAAGGTCGATCGCTTCGTGGCTGAGACCCTCCTGCAGGCAGCCGTCGCCGGCGATCACATAGGTATGGTGATCGACGAGGTCCTCGCCGAAGCGGGTGGCCAACATGCGCTCCGCCAGGGCCATGCCCACCGCAGTGGCGATGCCTTGCCCCAGCGGTCCGGTCGTCGTCTCGATGCCGAGCGCGTGGCCGTATTCGGGATGCCCGGCCGTGCGGCTGCCGAGTTGGCGGAAGCGTTGCAGCTGCTCGACCGGCATGTCCTCGTAGCCGAGAAGGAAATGCAGGGCATATTGCAGCATGGATCCGTGCCCGGCCGACAGCACGAAGCGGTCGCGGTCGGGCCAGTCCGGCCGCGACGGATCGATCTTGAGGAACCGGTTGAACAGGACCGCGGCCGCGTCGGCCATTCCCATCGGCATGCCTGGATGCCCCGAATTGGCCTGCTGGACCGCATCCATGGCGAGCGCCCGGATGGCGTTTGCCATATCGAGTTCGCTGGCAGCGCTGGCGGCGCTGGCCCTCATTGCCGGTGCCTGGTGGTTCATGGCGCGTCCTCCTCCCTCACGAGCCTCTGCGCTTGCGCTCGATCAACTGCATGATCAGCGGCGTCAGGATGAGCTGCATTGCGAGATCGAGCTTGTTGCCCGGCACGACGATCGAATTCGGGCGCGACATGAAGGAGTCGTGGATCATCGACAAAAGGTATGGGAAGTCGATGCCGCGCGGATTGGCGAAGCGGATGACCAGCATCGACTCGTCGGGCGTCGGTATCCAGCGCGCGATGAACGGGTTCGACGTGTCGACGATCGGCACGCGCTGGAAGTTGATGCTGGTCAGCGAGAACTGGGGCATGATGTAGCGGACATAATCCGGCATCCGCCGCAGGATCACGTCGACGACGGCTTCGGTCGAGTATCCGCGCGTCCCGCGGTCGCGATGCAGCTTCTGGATCCATTCGAGGTTGATGACTGGAACGACGCCGATCTTCAGATCGGCGTGCCTCGCGAGATCGACGCCTTCCGCCACCGCGCAGCCGTGAAGGCCTTCATAAAACAGCAGGTCGCTCGGAGCGAATTCGCGCCACGCCGAGAATTGCCCCGGCGCCGCGCCGTGGAGCCTCGCCTCGTCATCGTCGTGCACATATGTCCTGGTGCGTCCGGTCCCGCGGCGTCCATACTCTTCGAAGACGTCCTGCAGGATCTCCAGTTCGTTGGCCGCAACGTGAAAATGCGTGAAGTTCGGATTGCCGTTGCTTTCCTCCTCGGCAACCTTCTCGCGCATGGCGTTCCGGTCGTAACGGTGAAATGCATCGCCTTCGATGAACGCCGCCTCGACTCTTTCGCGGCGAAATATCTGCTCGAAGATGCGTTTCACCGAGGTCGTGCCGGCTCCCGAGGAGCCGGTGATCGAGATGATGGGATGCTTCGCCGACATGTCGCTCCCCGTCAGGCGCGGAACAGGCCGCGATGGCCGAACAGCGGTGAGCGCTCGGCGATCGCGGCGGGCTCGGAGTGATAACGTCCGATGCGCTCGACCTCTCTCGCGGAACCGAAGACCAGGGGCACGCGCTGGTGCAGGCTTTCAGGGCACAGATCGAGGATCCGGCTGACCGCATCGGTTGCGGATCCACCCGCCTGCTCGATCAGGAGGGCGATCGGGTTCGCTTCGCAGACGAGGCGAAGACGTCCGCAGCCATGACCTTTCCGCCGGTCACCCGGATAGAGGAACACGCCACCCCGGACCAGGATGCGGTAGGTCTCGGCGACTGGCGATCCGATCCAGCGCATGTCGAAATTCTTCCCGCGCGGACCTTCCTCGCCCTTCAGGCAGTCGTCGACGTAGAGGCGCACCGCCTCGTCCCAATGCCGGTAGTTCGAGGCATCGATCGCGAACTCCCGCGTCCGTTGGTCGATGTGCAGCCCGTCATGAATCTGTACGAAAGTCCCCATGCGCTGCGAGAAGGCGAAGGCGTGGGTGCCTTTGCCCAGGGTCAGCACCAGCGCCAGCTGCGGCCCGTACATGAAAAAGCCGGCGGCCACTTGCCGACCACCGCTCTGAAGAAAAAAGGCGGCCGGATCCGTGTCCGGCCCGCCAGTCGCCGGGAGGAGCGAAAAAATCGTACCTGTCGACAGGTTGAGGTCGAAGTTCGACGAGTCGTCCTGCGTGCAGATGGCAAGGGCCGTGCGGGCCACCGGATCGAGGAGTATCGGCTCGGCTCTCTCGCTGGAGGCCATGCAGCGGACAGGGGCACGCCGCGCTGCTTCCAGGAACAAGTCGCCGGCATGCAGGTGGAGATCGCTTTGCGGGTGACCATCGCCGTTCAGGGGTCCATGCACACCGGAGAAGGCGCCTTCCAGGGCACCGGATCGTATGAAGCTGCCGACCTTCAGCGCGGCGCCTGTCAGGGCTCTCACGGTGGAGAGCACATCGGCGTCATGGCCATTTCGTTGGCATGACTCGAGAAAGGCGTCGAGTGTCGGCGCGTCCATGCAAGCCTCCCCGATTCCGTTCCGTGGTGAACGAGGATCTGCGCAGCAGTAGGACAGCCACGAAGCGTGTGAGTAAACTTAATTCTATTTACGAAGGAGATAAACTTTGCTTATCTGGTGGGATGAAGAACGTCACGCTTCGTCAGCTGGGGACCATTTCGGCGATCGCCAGGACAGGTAAAATCATCAATGCTGCCAAGGCGTTGGGCCTTACCGGGCCGGCTGTGACGCTGCAGCTTCAGCAGGTGGAGCAGGAATTGCGTATCAAGCTCTTCGAGCGGGCCTCCGATGGCATGCGTCCGACTGACGCAGGGCTGGCGTTCATCGAGGCGGCGCAGGCGATCGAGGAGCGGCTTCGCGCACTGGGGGAGGAGATCGACGCGGTCAAAGGCGTGAGGAGGGGCCGCCTCGTCGTCGGTGCAGTCTCCACGGCCAAGTATTTCACGCCGCAGATCATCTCCGGATTCAGGAAGCTTTACCCGGATGTGGAGCTCAAGCTGGTCGTCGGAAACCGTGCGGAGACGATCGGAAAGCTGAGGGAGCACGGTCTCGATCTGGCCTTGATGGGGAGCCCGCCTGCCGACCTGCCGGTCGAAGCTCGGGTGTTCGGGGATCACCCTCTGGTGATCGTCGCCTCGCCGGACCACCCGCTCGCCGGGCTGCGGGACATTTCGAAAGCGAGGGTGGCCGAGGAGCATTTCATCATCCGCGAGCCCGGCTCCGGCACGCGGACTTCCTACGAGCGCTTCCTGGGCGAGATCCCCGGGCGCATGGACGATCCGGGTACGGAAATGGATTCCAACGAAACCATCAAGCAGGCGGTCATGGCCGGCCTCGGGATCGCGTTCATCTCGGCGCACACGATAGCCTTCGAGGTTGCCGCCGGGCGGCTCGCCGCGCTCGATGTCGCCGGCCTGCCGATCCGCCGGCAATGGTACTGGGTGACGCGGCGCGACCGCGTCGTGACGCCGGCTCTGGCGGCGTTGCAGGATTTCCTGTCGAAGAAAGGCGCCACCTTTCTCCCGGTGCTGGCCTCGCTCTACCCTTCCGCGTCGTCCAACGCCGGCTCAAGACCGGGATCCTCTCCGAAAAGGATCAGCCCAGGCTGAACTGCTCGCTCACCACCGGCGCGTGTCGTCAACAGCCTGCCTCTGGATCAGGAAACCGGGCATGACGTACCCGTACCCGCTACGTCGCGCCTCGTGGAAGATTAGCCGGGCGGCCACGCACCGATCATGCCAGCAATCGTGTAGGCACGCCAAGCACCGGTCCGGCCTCGGCAAGACGTTGGTCCAGCGTGTGGACCGAGGCACCGTTTTCCGACGCGGTCGCGAGATGAAGCGCATCGCCGGCGCGGAGCCCCAGCGCGTACTGATCGACGAACGTCGCCGCCGTACGGAAGTGCGCGCCCGTAACCGTCAACACGGTGAAGCTCTCCGCGACCATCCTGTTGAACGTCGCGAGCGCGGCAGCGCGCTGCTCGAGCGTGATGTGTCCGGTTCTGAGCTTGATCGCCATGGCCGAGGACATCTCGGTGATGGTCCAGTCGCTGATCAGAAGCTGCTCGGGTTCCTGCTCCGCCAGCCAGCTTTGCGCTCGTGCCGTCACCGCCTCGTTTGACAGCGCCGCGACGAGTAGCGAGGTGTCGAGGCAGAGCATCAGTGGCGGTCGCCATCCCGCATCGATCGCAGCAGATCGGCGGCGTCCTGTGTCTGTCCCGGCATGGCTGTAGTCAGCGCCCGGAGCATGGCGATCTCGATCCGCTTGCGCGGCGTGGCGACGGCAGTGAGCCGCGCGACCGGCTTGCCGCGCCGGGTTATGGCGATGGATCCTCCCGCTTCGACCCGGTCGACGAGCTCGCTCAGATGTGCCTTGGCGTCTGCCAGATTTATGACGTCCACGTCATTCTCCTGACCATACAGATGGTCATATAGCGAAGCGGCGCAGAATTCCAGTGGTGCTTGTGGCGACGTTCGGCTGTCCCCGGTCCAAGATAAGTCCAAAATTCGGTAGCTTTGATCCCGTACGGGCTCTGCAATCCTTCGACGCTATATGCGAGAGTGCTCGCAAAGGAGCCGGACTCCTTGGCGACGCAGAAGAGGAGAATTCCAATGAAGATGACCAAGATCAACCGCCGCGCGCTGCTCGGTGGGGCGGCTGCGGGCGCTGGCGTGCTCGCCATGCCCGCGGTCCTGCGCGCCCAGGACAAGTCGCTGAAGATCGGCGTATACGGAGGCTATTTCAAGAAATCCTTCGACGAGAACATTTTTCCCGAGTTCACCAAGGCGACCGGCATTGCCGTTGAATCGGTAGCCGAGCCGACCGGCGAGGCATGGCTGGTGCAACTCGAGCAGGCGGCGAAAGCGGGCCAGGCGCCGGCCGACGTCTCGATGATGTCGCAGACCTCGACACTGAAGGGACAGTCCACCGAACTCTGGATCCCCATCGACGAGTCGAAGATCAGAAACTATGGCGATCTGCTTGCGCATTTCGTCAACAAATATCCGGACGGCCGCATCGCCGGCATCGGCGCGGTGGCCTGGTACATCACACTGGTGACCAACACCGACGCCTATCCGACCGCCCCGGATTCATGGGCGGCGTTCTGGGATCCGGCCAATGCCGACAAGCTCGGCCTGCTGGCGCTCGTCTCCAACTCCTTCCTGCTGGAGGTCACGGCGAAGACCTTCTT
>JAJFMR010000354.1 GCA_020696915.1 Rhizobiaceae bacterium
CCCTCTCTTCCTCTACGGTGCCGGACTGGTCGCCCGTCGCAACGGCTTCCCCGCTCTCTCGCGGCCAAGGGCGCGAAACACCGACGAGCAGAATACGACCGAACTCGCCGACGACAGCGATGACGAAGCCATCCTGGCACTCGGGGCGATCGTTCACTGGTGGCTCTCCGCCCGGGGCTTCGTTCGCCGCGCTCTCGCGAGATACCGGGAGGGCGATGGGCTGGATTTGGCCGGCGAAGAAAGGCGCAGCGCCTGGCGACGCGCCGCGCAGCGCGTCGAGAAGGCCGAGGAAGACGAGGCCAGGCTCAGTACCACCGGACGTGCGCGCATCGAGCCGGAATTCTTTGCCCAGATGGTCTCGGAACGCGCCGCACAGGCAGGCGATATCGACCAGGACGACGAAATCGACGACGAGCCCGGTCTTCACGACTCCGTGGAACCGGTGCGGGCTCCCGCCGGCGCGACGGTTCGCACCTTCCGCTCCGATGCCGCGACGCGCGTAGCGGCTCCCGCCCCGCGCCCCGTTCCGGGCGCGCGCGTCCAGCGCGAAGCGCAGACATCGCTCATCGGCTCGACGGCGTTCGAGATGCCGACGCTGCATTTCCTTTCCGAGCCGAAGAATGTCGTTCGCGATCAGACCCTGTCCCGCGAAGCGCTGGAGCAGAACGCCCGCCTCCTGGAAGGGGTGCTCGAGGACTTCGGGGTCAAGGGCGAAATCATCCATGTGCGGCCGGGCCCAGTCGTCACGCTCTACGAACTCGAGCCGGCGCCCGGCATCAAGTCTTCCCGTGTGATCGGCCTGTCCGACGACATTGCGCGATCGATGAGCGCCATAGCCTGCCGGGTTGCCGTCGTGCCGGGGCGCAACGCCATCGGAATCGAATTGCCCAACGCCAGGCGAGAGACCGTCTATCTGCGCGAGATCCTGGCCAGCCGCGATTTCGAAACCACCAAGGCGCGGCTGGCGCTGGCGCTCGGGAAATCGATCAATGGCGAGGCGGTGATCGTCGATATCGCCAAGATGCCGCACGTGCTGGTGGCCGGCACCACCGGCTCGGGCAAGTCTGTCGCCATCAACACGATGATCCTGTCCCTGCTCTACCGGCTCACCCCACAGGACTGCCGGCTGATCATGATCGATCCCAAGATGCTCGAGCTGTCCGCCTATGACGGCATCCCGCATCTCCTGACGCCGGTCGTCACCGACCCCAAGAAGGCGGTCGTGGCATTGAAATGGACGGTCCGTGAAATGGAGGACCGCTACAGGAAGATGTCCAAGCTCGGCGTGCGCAACATCGACGGTTTCAACGCCCGCGTCGCACTGGCCGAGAAGAAGGGCGAGAGAATCTCCCGCACGGTGCAGACCGGCTTCGACCGGCAGACCGGCGAGGCGATCTACGAGACGGAGGCTCTCGACCTCGAGGCGATGCCTTACATCGTCGTCATCATCGACGAGATGGCCGATCTCATGATGGTCGCCGGCAAGGATATCGAAGGCGCCGTGCAGCGGCTTGCCCAGATGGCTCGAGCCGCCGGCATCCACGTCATCATGGCCACCCAGCGCCCGTCCGTCGATGTCATCACCGGCACGATCAAGGCGAACTTTCCGACGCGCATCTCCTTCCAGGTCACTTCGAAGATCGACAGCCGCACCATCCTGGGCGAGCAGGGCGCCGAGCAGCTGCTCGGCATGGGCGACATGCTTTACATGGCCGGCGGCGGCCGCATCCAGCGCGTGCACGGGCCGTTCGTTTCGGACGACGAAGTCGAGAAGGTGGTGGCGCATCTCAAGCTTCAGGGAGCCCCGGAGTATCTCGACGCCATCACCGAGGATGAGGAGGACGAGGATGGCGACGACGCGCCGAAGGGCGGCGCCGCTGGGGGCAGCGGCGCGAACTTCGACGATGCCGACGATCCCTACGACCAGGCGGTTGCCGTGGTGCTGCGCGACGGCAAGGCCTCGACCAGCTACATCCAGCGCCGCCTCGGCATCGGCTACAACAGGGCCGCCTCGATCATCGAGAAAATGGAGAAGGAGGGCATCGTGGGCCCGGCCAATCATGCCGGCAAACGCGAGATCCTGGTGCCCACCGAGGAGGACCGGTTCTGATTCGCCGGGGAGGCATTCTCGCCAGGCGTGGTCGCCGCCGAGAAAGGGCTGCGGAAGACAACCGGGAACCTTCGAACCGATTTGCGTGTTGAGTGTCGCGCAGTGGAGCGCCAAAATTCGGCCCCGATGGCTTTCTACCCCTTTGCGATGGCAACAATGCAAGCACGAAAGTGGACCTTGATGAAATTCACGAGCGGAACGTTCAGCGCCGCGCGCCGCGGCTTCCTCGGATTTGGGCTTTGCGCGGTCGGCGCCGCGGCGCTGGGCATCACCGCCGCACCGGCACTCGCCGCTTCCGACACCGCGCAGAAGATCGCCGATCACTTCTCCGGCATCAGCTCGATGTCCGGCGAATTCGTGCAGTTCGGTCCGCGCGGCGAACAGACGGGCGGCAAGTTCTACATGCAACGCCCCGGCAAGATTCGTTTCAACTACGAGGCTC
The DNA here is from genome assembly GCA_020696915.1 of Rhizobiaceae bacterium. Taxonomy (GTDB): domain Bacteria; phylum Pseudomonadota; class Alphaproteobacteria; order Rhizobiales; family Rhizobiaceae; genus JAJFMR01. Next base: position 2,553 of record JAJFMR010000354.1, read on the forward strand.
CGGCGGGTTACCGGGTGATCTCGGACGGCAAGTCCGTGGTCATCGACAACCGCAAGCTAAACACGATGGATCTCTACCCTCTCTCCAAGACGCCGCTTAAACTCCTCCTCGACGACCGCATCGACCTGTCCGGCAACAGGGTAAGGAGCGTCAAGGAAGAGTCGGACATGACGACCATCCAGCTGTCGGACAAGAAAGTATTCGGCAACGCCCGGATCACCATGATGTTCGACCCGAAATCCTACGACCTGCGCCAGTGGACCATCACCGACGCGCAGGGCAAGGACACCACTGTCATGGTTTTCAACGTCAAGCGGGGCGTGAAGATCGATCAGAAGCTCTTCAGGATCGACTACAAGCGAAACGAGCAGCTGAACGGCATCGGTCGGGACTGACCAAAGCCTCCACCCAACTTGCCATCACGACTGCGCGCTGCCAGTTTCCGGGCACGATCAAGCCCGGGAACCGCATGCCGTTCTCCATCGCCACCTGGAACATCAATTCGATTCGCCTGCGCCTGCCAATCGTGGCGCGTCTGCTCGACGGCTGGCGCCCGGACGTGCTCTGCCTGCAGGAAACCAAATGCCCGGACGACCTCTTCCCGCTCGAGGCGATCCGCGGCCTCGGCTATCAGCATGTCGCGATGCATGGCCAGAAGGGCTACCACGGCGTGGCGACGATCTCGCGCAGGCCGATCGAGGTGGTGGAAAAGCGCCGCTTCTGCGGCAATTCCGACTGCCGGCACCTCCTGGTGCGGCTGACCGCCGGCGGAAAATCCCTGCTCGTCCATAATTTTTACGTTCCGGCGGGCGGCGACGAGCCTGACCCCGACATCAATCCCAAGTTTCGGCACAAGCTGGATTTCGTCCGCGAGATGAACCACGTCCCCGCCGGAGACGACGCCACGTCGGCCTCCATCCTGGTCGGCGACCTGAACATAGCGCCGCTCGAGCATGACGTGTGGTCGCACAAGCAACTGCTGAGGGTGGTCAGCCACACACCCGCCGAGACGCAAGCGTTCGAGGCCATGCGTGAAGGAGGCGGCTGGACCGACCTGATGCGGCTCAACGTGCCTTTCGAGCAGAAAATCTACACCTGGTGGAGCTACCGCGCGACCGATTGGCA
>JAJFMR010000043.1 GCA_020696915.1 Rhizobiaceae bacterium
GCGACCGGAATTCCGGCCGCCCTGGCGACCTTCTTCGCCTGCTCCTTGTGCATCGCCAGCGCCGACGCAAGAACGCCCGAATGTGTATAAGGGATCGCCAGGTACTCCAGAATGCCCTGTATGGTCCCGTCTTCGCCGAATGGTCCGTGCAGGGCGTTGAAGGCTACGTCAGGCTCGAGCCCGGCCAGCACGGCGCCGATGTCGCGGCCGACGTCGACGCGGGTGACGTGGTAGCCTTCGGCTTCGAGCGCGTCGGAGCAGGCATTGCCGGAAGAAAGCGACACCGGGCGCTCGGAGGAGAACCCACCCATAAGGACCGCCACATGCTTGCTTCCCATGCCCTCTCATTCCCTTTGGTCGGCGGGCCCACGACGTGTTTCACTTGAAATGAGCCCGCATCTTCCGGCGGATCGTCCGGAGGGAAAACGTGGCCCACGCCTCGCAACGACTCAAATCAGGAAACCGAGTAACGGCAAAGAATCAGAACCTTGATTCTCTGGCAAGACCCGGAGATTCGAAGCGATTCACTTTCTCGCATTTATTGGCAAGGAAGCATCACCGGCGGCTCGATGCCATTGGGCAGCCGCGGAGCAGAAGCGTGGTGGAGCACAATTGGACCGGCAACCGGCCGACACTCTGGCAAGCAGCGCTCGCCGCGTCCACAGGCTCGAGCGCAGCCGGCCCCGCGTCGTGGGGACGCCTGTTGCCCGACGCGGGACGGCGGCGCCACCAGTTCGCTGCGGGGTAAAGGGATCATGCGCGGCGGCGGCGCCACCAGCCGCTCATGCGACCTGCCGCCCATTGCTCCACCGACCGCATCTGTGGTTTGGATGCCCGCTTGTGCGATGCCGCGAAAGCCAGGACAACAGGGTGTTCGAACGAAAGCCGCCAGGCGAAAGAGTACCGGGCAAACCTCGCAGAGCGGGCGCCGCCCTGGAGCCTTTCTTCGTGGCGGGTTCCGGCGCGGCGCTTCCGATCCGGCTGAGCGACATCGGAGCGCGATTGCGCGCCTTCCGGATGGGACGAGGCCTTAGTCCCGAAGCGGCCGCGGAGAGGCTCGGCATTTCGCGCGCCGCTCTCTACCGGGCCGAGAAAGGCCAGATATCCAAGATCGATACGCTGACCCGGATTTCGGAGGTTCTCGACGTCTCGCTTGCCAGTCTTCTCGGGGTCGGCGTCGAATACGTCGACACGGCCGTCGGCTTCTTCGAACGGATGCGCCAGCTCGAAAAAGAGTCGGAGCAGGTCATAGGCCTGTTCGGCCCCGTCTCCTATCTCCTCACCTCGGACGCCTACGACCAGATGCTGATCGAGGTCCTGCTCGATCTCGTGCCCTCCGATCCGGAGCAGGCCGCGGACGCGCAGCGTTCCCTGACGGCACTGATGGACATACTGCGTGAGCGCAAGACGCAGTTCCGGAGCCGGCAGAACCTCATCGTCAGCCTCATCTCTTCCTCCGACATCGAACGCTTCCTGCTGCACGGCGCGCTCGGACGGCATGACCTCCCGGAGGCAGTGATCGCCGACCGCCGCAGGAAGGCGCGAAGCGAGGTCGAGCACATAGAAGCGATGCTGCGCCGCCCACCGACCGGCGTCCAGATCGGCATCGTGCTGGATTCCACCCCTGCCACCACCTTCCAGATCTTTCGGCAGCCTGACCGGTCCGTGCTCGCCATCAGTCCATTCCGCCTCGGCGAGCAGCCGAACGTCAGCCTAGGCGTCGCCCTCATCACCTCGGCGCCGGAACCGATGCTGCTTCACGAGAGGATCGCGCAGCGCCTCTGGGACGGAGCACTGAAGTCGGTGGAGGCGGCCGACCACCTCGGCGTACTCATTGCTCGCTACGCGATCGACGCATAGGCGAACGGACTGCACCCCGCGTCCCCACCTTGTCTCAATTTTGAGATTTCACTTGACATGCGTTTGCCCAGCCGGTTCTGATCGTCTTTCCAATTCCGGAAATGGGCTAGGTGTCACATGGCATACAAACGCATACGCATTCTCGGTCTGGCCGTCGCTGCGGCATGTCTCGCGGGTTTGGCCCATGCGCAGGAGTTCAAGGCACGCATCGGCCATCTGGAATCGCCGCAGCAGCCACGCCATCAGGGCCTGCAGATGGTGGCCGATCTGGTCAAAGAGCGCACCAAGGGCGCCGTCGAGTTCCAGCTCTTCCCGGCCGGCCAACTGGGCCAGGGCCGCGAGATGAACGAGGGCGTGCAGCTCGGCGTCATCGAGGGGACGGTTTCGCCGGCGGCGTTCCTCGCTCCGTTCAATCCGGCCGTGACGATTCTCGACGTGCCCTTCATCTACCCCGCCGACCTCGGCAAGGCGGCCGAGCTCCGCAATGGCGCCTTCGGCGACGCCGTGCTGGCCAGTTTCGAGCCGCTCGGCTTCAAGGCCGTCGCCATCTGGCCGAACGGCCGCAAGAGCTTCACCTCCAACAAGCCACTGGGCGATCTCAAGGCGTTCGAGGGCCAGCGGTTCCGGGTCATGGACTCGCAGGTTCTGATCGAGCAGTTCAACTCGGTCGGCGCGTCGGCCGTCGCCCTGCCGTTCGGCGAACTCTATACTGCGCTGCAAACCGGGGTCGTCGACGGCCAGGAGAATGCGCTCGATACAATCGCCACGATGAAATACAACGAGGTGCAGGACCATCTGCTGGTGTCGGGCCATGGCGCCAACGAGGACGTAGTGCTGTTCAACCCCGCCTGGTGGAATTCGCTGAAGCCGGAATACCAGACTGTCATCGTCGAGGCTTTCGAGGAGGTTCGCCCGAAGGTCGAGGAGATCAAGGAAGCCTCCCAGAAGAAGGCGCTGCAGACGCTGACGGAGGCTGGCATGAACGTCCGCGAGCTGACCGACGAGGAGCGTGCCGCAATGCGCAAGGTGATGTATCCGGCCGCCCGGACCGTTTACCTGAAGCAGGCCGGCGACGCCGGCCAGAAGATCATCGACGCTTACGAGGCGCAGTACGCGACCGTCGTCGGCCAGTAACGACGGGTCCGCGACCTTTGCTCGCCGGACTTCGGTCCGGCGTTTTTCTTTTCCCCAGGGAGGCGCAAGGTGAGGCAAGCGCTGCAGATGCTGTCCCGGCTGGAGGAGATTCTGCTGGCGATCGTCATGATCGCCATGGTCGTCCTTTTCAGCGGCTCCGTTCTGGTGCGGGAAATCTCGACCGAGCTTGCCCGGCGCACCGAATGGGTCGACGAGGCGACGCGGTACCTGATGGTCTGGATGGTGTTCCTGGGGCTCGGCCTGGCGCTGGCCCGAGGCAAGCACATCGCCATGACCTCCTACCTCGATCGTTTCCCCGATCGCGCCCGGCGAATGGTGCGAAGGGCGATCGATCTCGTCGGGCTGCTTTTCAGCCTCTACATCGTGTGGTTCGGCGTGGACATCACGCGGCTCGTTCTCGCCTCCGGCCAGACGAGCCCGACGCTCGGCGTGAGCAACGCCATTCTGTACCTGTCGCTGCCGGTGGGCTTCGCTCTGCTATCCGCGCGCTACGGCGCCGGCCTGCTCGGCGTCGGCGACCGATGGTCGGCGAACGACGGCGCCGCGGGCGCCGGCCATTGAAGCCATGATCGTCCTTGGCATCTTCCTCTTCGCGGTCGCGCTGCTGTTCCTCGGCTTCGAAATGTTTCTCGTGCTCGGCCTGCCCGGACTCATGGTCAAGGAGATCTATTTCGGGGGCCTGCCGGAGATCGTCGTCGGGCAGAAGATCGTCGGCGGAATCAATCATTCCACGCTGCTCGCCATTCCCTTCTTCATCCTTGCCGCGGAGATCATGGCAAGCGGCCGGATCGCCCGCGACCTGACCAATCTGGTGAAGGCATTCCTCGGCCACAGGGCCGGCGGCATCGGCCACACCACGGTCGCCGCATGCGCGGCCTTCGGCTCGGTGTCCGGGTCAGCGCCCGCCACGGTGGCCGCGCTCGGCCGCATCATGTACCCGGAGCTCATTGCCGCGGGATACCGCGAGCGCTTCGCGCTCGGGCTGATCGTCGCCTCGGCCGAGACCGCTCTGCTGATCCCGCCCTCGATCACGCTGATCATCTACGGCTGGCTGACCGGGACTTCCATCACCGGCCTCTTCGCCGGCGGTCTCGTCATCGGCATCTTCCTGGCGCTCGCCTTTTCCGTCTATGTCGTCATCGACAGCATCCGTTCCGGCCGCACCGGCAGTGCGCCGCTCCCCTGGGGGGAGCGGATACGCACGCTGGGCTCCGCCGGCTGGGCGCTGGGACTTCCGCTGATCATCCTCGGCGGCATCTATGGCGGCGTTTTCACGCCGACCGAAGCTGCCGCGGTCAGCGTGGTCTACGCAGTTTTCGTCGAGGCACTCGTCTACCGGGAGCTGGCGGTGGCGAAGCTGTTTCGCATCGCCGCCGACGCCGCCCTCACCAACTCGGTGATCTTCATTCTGCTCGGCATGGGCAGCCTGGTCTCCTACTTCATCACCCTCGCCCAGTTCCCGGCGATGGTCATCGGCTTCATGGAGGCGATCGAGGCCAACTGGATCGTGTTCCTGCTGGTGGTCAACGTGCTTTTCCTGATCGCAGGCATGTTCATCGATCCGAACTCGGCGCTGCTCGTCCTGGTGCCGGCGCTCTTCCCGGTCGCCATGGCCTTCGGCATCGACCCGATACATTTCGGCCTGATCGTCTGCCTCAACATATGCATCGGGATGATCACGCCACCGTTCGGGCTCGACATCTTCGTTGCCTCCTCGACACTGAACAAGCCGGTCGCAACCATCATCGGCGGCGTGTGGCCGTTCATCGTCATAAACATCCTGACGCTGCTGGTCGTCACCTACGTGCCGCAGCTGTCGACCTTCCTGCCGAAACTGATCCTCGGCTGATACGAGAAGAGAATTGGCTCCAGCCATGATCGAGGCCGCAGTCCCGACCCAGTCCGCCACCCCCGACCGAATGCCGGCGACGGAGTTCGACGCCGAAGTCCTCTGCAACGACCCGGTCAACGAAGAGTACAATCTGATGGCGGTCTCCGTCCCGGAGCGGGCGACCGGCGCGGTGCCCGGTCAGTTCTTCCACCTCCTGTGCCCGCAGAAGGACGCGCTGCAGCCCTTCTTCCGGCGCCCCATGAGCGTCTACCGGATCGAGCCCGAAGCACGCCGCCTGTCGTTCCTCTACAAGGTCACCGGCACCGGCACCCGCGCCATGGCGGCTATGAAGGCCGGCGAGACGTTCAACATGCTGGGGCCGCTGGGCATCGGTTTCTCGCTGCCTGCGGACGCCGCGCCGATCGTCGTGCTGGCGCGCGGCGTGGGCCTTGCCACCATGGCGCCGCTAATTCCCTTCGCGCGCAGCCGGGGCCACCGCGTTACGGCGATCCTCAGCGCCCGCACGCCCGATCTTCTGATGTCGGTGGACGAGATGCGCCGCGACGGCGCCGACGTGCTGACGGTGACGGACCTGCAGGGCACGTCCGACGTGGAGATCGTCGAAGACATGCTGCACATGCTCTACGGCAAGCTGAGGCTCGGCGGCGTATATGTCTGCGGGTCCAACCGGCTGATGCTCGCGGCGCAACGCGTCGCGCGCCGGCTCGACCTGTTCGGCGAGGTGGCGCTGGAACAGCAGATGGCCTGCGGCCTCGGCATGTGCTTTTGCTGCGTGCGCCCGTTCCGGGAAGACGATGGAGTCGTGCACCGCCGCGTCTGCCGCGAAGGTCCGGTGTTTCCGCTGCTGGAGGCGATGCAATGGTAGACCTGTCCGTAGACTGCGGCGGTCTTCGTCTCGCCAATCCCGTGATGCCGGCCTCCGGCACTTTTTCCCACGAGCTTGCCGACATTATCGATTTCGATCGTCTCGGTGCGCTGGTGACCAAGACGATCACGCCGGAAAGGCGGCTCGGCAACCCGACGCCGCGCGTCGCCGAAGTGTCCGGCGGCATGCTGAACTCGATCGGCATTCCCTCGAAGGGCGCGGCGCAGTTCGTCGCCGAGGTCATCCCGCTTTATGCGGCGTTCACGGCACCGCTGATCGTGTCGATCTCAGCGAATACTCCTGACGAGTTCGCCGAACTCTGCCGCAAGGTGACGGTGCCGGGCGTCGCCGCCATCGAGGTCAATATTTCCTGCCCCAACCTCGAGGATGACGGCCGCGCCTTCGCCATGCGGCCGCACACCACCCTGCAGGTGATGCAGAAGCTGCGGGCGGCCACCGACCTTCCGCTCTGGGCCAAGCTGACGCCCAACACCGGAGAGATACCCGAGGTGGCGGCAGCCGCCGAGGCGGGGGGCGCCGACGCGCTGGTGGTTGCCAACACGATCCTGGCGATGAGCGTCGACATCCGCACCCGCCGGCCCACCCTCGGCAAGGTCATGGGCGGACTGTCGGGTCCGGCCGTCAAGCCGATCGTTCTCAGAATGGCCTACCAGTGCGTGCGTTCGGTCGGCATCCCGGTGATCGGCTGCGGCGGCATCATGACGGCCGAGGACGCGGTGGAATATCTGTTCGTCGGATGCCAGGCTGTCCAGGTCGGCACCGCGACCTTCCTGCATGCAGGCGCCATGCTCGACGTGATCGACGGGCTGGAGGCGTTCTGCCGCGACGCGGGCATCGAACGCGTTTCCGAGATCATCGGCACGCTGAGTTCGTCGGCCGAGGATGGCGGCATGGTGTGGGAGGCGATCGCGTGACCATCGACAGCGCCGCCAGGGCAGTCGTGCCAAGAGAATCCGGAGACGACCTCGCCGCGCTGGCCGAGCGCATCTTTCGCGACGTCGCGGCTCTTTCTCCGGACGTGCAAGGGGTTTCGCGACCCGCCTACAGCGCAACGGAATCGAAGACGCTCGACTACATCGAGGCAGTGGCCCGCAGCCACCAGTTGCACACGTGGCGGGACGCCGGCGCCAATCTGGTCATCGGCGGCGCCAAGGATCGCACGCCCGATGCCGCCGCGGGCTATTTCGGCTCGCATGTGGATTCGGTGCCGCAAGGCGGCAATTTCGATGGTCTGGCAGGCGTGGTCGCGGCCCTTCTCACCCTCGTCGCCCTGCAAAGGGAGGGCGCTCAGCTACATACGCCACTGCGGGTCATTGCACTGAGGGGCGAGGAAAGCGCCTGGTACGGCCAGGCCTATATGGCCTCGCAGGCGCTGTTCGGGAAGCTCGGACCAAAGGCGCTCGCAACGCGGCGGCGCGACGGGAGCAAAGTGCTCGCCGAGGCAATGCGGGAGGTCGGAATCCCCGTCGACGACATCGCGGCCGGCCGGCCGCTGGTCGACGCCTCTTCTATCCGCTTCTTCCTGGAAACCCATATCGAACAGGGCCCTGTCCTGACCGATCGCCACTGGCCGGTGGCGGCAGTCACCGGCATCCGCGGCAATTTCAGGCACCGCGATATTCGTTGTATCGGCGAGGCCGGACATTCGGGCGCCGTGCCGCGATGGCTGCGCCGCGACGCGGTGTTCGCGACGTCCGAGCTGATCATGCGCATGGACGATCACTGGGCGACCATCCTCCAGCACGGCGGCGATCTCGTGCTCACCGCAGGCATATTCCAGACCGACGCGACGCACCACGCAATGTCGCGCATTCCTGGCGAGACCAGCTTCAGCTTCGAGGCCCGCAGCCAGGACCCCGCCACGCTGCTGGCGATCGAAGCCCTGCTTCACTCGGAATGCCGGATCATCGAGAAGGACCGCAAGGTCAGCTTCGTCTTCGACGACATCGTCCGCGCCGAGCCGGCACAGCTTGACGCCGGCATGACGGCGAGCATCCTCGCCGCCTGCACCGCGGAGGGACTGCCCGCCGAGGCCATACCGAGCGGCGCCGGCCACGATGCCGCCGTGTTCGCGCAGGCCGGGATTCCCACCGGCATGATCTTCGTGCGCAACCGGAACGGATCCCACAATCCGAACGAGCACATGGACCTCGCCGACCTCATGGCGGCGGTAGCGGTGATGCGCCGCGTCGCGAAGGAGCTGACGCAATGACCGACCGCATCGAGATTCGCCGTCCGGACGACTGGCACCTGCACGTGCGCGACGGAGCCATGCTGAAGGCGACGCTACCCCTCAGCGCCGGCGTATTCGGCCGTGCCATCATCATGCCGAACCTGAAGCCGCCCGTCCGCACGCTCGCCGATCTGCGCGACTATCGAAAGCGCATTGCAGCGGCCCTGCCGGCCGGCAGCAGCTTCCGGCCCCTGATGACCCTCTACCTGACGGAGGACACCGATGCCGGCGACATCCGGGCGGGCGCGCTGAGCGGCGAATTGACCGCCGTAAAGCTCTATCCGGCGGGCGCAACCACCAATTCCGACAGCGGTGTTCGCGACCTCGAGCGGGTGGAGAACGTCCTTGAAGCGATGCAGGATGCCGACGTTCCGCTGCTCGTCCATGGCGAGGTCACCGATCCCGATGTCGACATCTTCGACCGGGAGGCCGTGTTCATCGAACGCGTCCTGGACCCGCTCCGCCGGCGGTACCCTGCCCTGCGCGTCGTGCTCGAGCACATCACTACGAGTGAGGGCGCGGGTTACGTCATGAGCAATGCCGGCAGGCTCGCCGCCACCATCACGCCGCATCACCTGATGATCAATCGAACCGACATCTTTCGCGGCGGCATCAGGCCGCACCTCTACTGCCTGCCGGTCGCCAAGCGCGAAAAACATCGGCTGGCGCTGCGGCGCGCCGCCACCTCCGGAGCCGACTGCTTTTTCCTGGGGACGGATTCGGCTCCCCATCCGGTGCACGAGAAGGAAAGCGACTGCGGCTGCGCAGGAGTCTTTTGCGCCCCGGTTGCCATGGCATGCGTGGCGCAGGTGTTCGACGAGGAGGATGCGCTGGACAGGCTGGAGGGCTTCGCGTCCCGCCATGGGCCCGCCTTCTATGGCCTGCCGGTCAACGACGACACCATTTGGCTCGAGCGCAAATCACCGGAGGAAAGCGCCTTCCGCGATGTTGAAACGGAAGCGAAAGAGCGGGTAAGGGTGTTCCGCCCCGATGCCGGACTGCACTGGTCCGTCGCCGACCGCTGAGGCCGGGCGCTCGTTTACGGAGAACCATCGTGACGAACTTCCCGGACAAGGACCTGATCGCGGAACTGACGTCGAAGATGCTGCTGGAAGTCAAGGCGGTGCACTTCCGGGCCGACGAACCGTTTCGGTTCACTTCGGGTTGGGCCAGTCCGGTGTATATCGATTGCCGGAAGCTCATATCCTATCCGCGCGTGCGCAACACGCTGATGGATTTTGCCGCGTCCACGATCCTCAGGAACATCGGGTTCGAATCGCTCGATGCGATCGCCGGAGGCGAGACGGCGGGTATTCCGTTCGCGGCATGGATCGCCGACCGGCTGTCGATGCCCATGCAGTATGTGCGAAAGAAGCCGAAGGGGTTCGGCCGGGACGCCCAGATCGAGGGCGATTTCCGCGAAGGATCGCGAATCGTGCTGGTGGAGGATCTCTCGACGGATGGCCGCAGCAAGATCCGCTTCTGCGAGGCGTTGCGGGCGGCCGGGCTGCGCGTCGAGCATACATTCGTCATCTTCCATTACGACATCTTCCCCGAAACCAAGCAGACGCTGAAGGATTTCGGCCTCGAGATGCACGCCCTCGCAACGTGGTGGGACGTCCTGAAAGTGGCGCGCGGGCAAGGCTATTTCGACGACGCGACGCTGCGCGAGGTCGAGTCCTTTCTGAACAACCCGATGGCATGGTCGGCGGCCCATGGCGGCGCCAGCACCTTCCCGCATTCCTAGGAGCAAGTCATGTTGAACGACGTCAGGCGGATCGTGGACGAAGGCCATCTCGGCGTTCGCACCTACGAACAGTTCGTTCAGGGGTGCCTGCAGCGGGCCGCCGCAGGCGATCCGGAGGCGGTCAGCCTTTTCGTGTTCGCCAAACTGGTGCAGCCGTTCAGCGACTATTATTTCGACCAGGCGTTGAGCGAGGCCAGGGCGGTCAGTTTTCGCAACCAGCTGCTGGCTGGTCTGGATGCTTACGAGGCGGCGGCCACTCTCGAGGAAAAACAGGCCGTTCTGCGCGACGCGATCCGGAAGGGACTTGAGGGCTTTGAACCGTGATCCCGAAGGAATCCACGGCCTCGGATGAAGCATGCCTGGGATCGGTTCTGCATAGGCCCTGATTTAATTATCGTTCAGCTCAGGCTTTTCGGTGCCGGCCGGAGAGCGTTTTCACGACCGTACTCGGCGTTGCCGTCAGAGAGGCAGAACGACGCCGCTTCCCGTTTGCTGACACCAGGCCGGCCCGACGGGTCCTGGCGGAAGACGGCGTGACCGCCGATTGTGCGCCCGCAAGCTCACGCCGCACTGTTGGTGCGAAGCGGCGCCTTGGTGAGAACGACAGAAAAAGAACCCCGCCCGGGCCAGAGGGGGGGGAAAAGCCGGCCCGAACGGGGTAGGTCGTACTAACCTCGCCTGCCTAGCACCCACGAATTCGCCGGGAAATCCGGTGTTCACCCTAGACGCCCCGGAATCTTACCTGATGCAATCGTCGTGCAGGCCAGATGCCGTTCCGCTCCACCGCCTGGGAAGCTGACCGCGCCCTCCGGTTCACGGCTCTATCAGACGATTGCGTATGGCATAGCGGGTGAGATCGACCGCCGAACGCAAATTGAGCTTCTTCATCGCCGAGGTCCGATGCGAATCGACGGTCTTCATGCTGACGCCCCAACGCGCGGCAATGTTCTTGTTGGACTGACCCTCGGCGACAAGCTGCACCACCTCCCGCTCCCGGGATGTGAGCGTCTGCGATGCAAACGCCTTCTCGGCGTTGAGAAAGTCATCCAGCAGGCACTCGGTCACGCGCTGCGAGAAATAGGGCCTGCCTTTCTCGAGGGCTTCGACGGCGGCCAAAAGCTTCGCGTCGTCCTCGCTTTTCAGGAGATAGCCCCGGGCCCAGACTTTCAGCGCATCCCTGATGAGCATCTCGTCTTCATGCATCGTGTACATGAGCACCTGGGTTTTTGGACTGCCGGCAATCACCTTGCGCGCCGCCTCGAGCCCGTTCAGCACCGGCAGGGAATAGTCGAGGATCGCAATGTCGGGCAGGTGCGAGAGCACCAGCTTGACCGCGTCCTCGCCATTGTCAGCCTCGGCACAGACATGCCAGCCGGTCCTGGCTTCGAGAATCGCCCTTATGCCGGTGCGAATGATGTGATGATCGTCCGCTATCAGGATCTTCAATGATCGCGCTGTCATCGCCTGCCGGCCCGCAGCATTCGCTGTCCGCCGTCAGCGGGTACTTCGTACGCTGCGGGCGCGTTTGCCGTGTCGCCCGTCCCATGATCACTGCCGGCCAAAGGAAAGCGCATGTGAACGGTCGTCCCGTCGCCCTCGGCGCTGTTCAACTCGATCTTGCCGCCGCTCCGCCACACGAAGTCGCGCACCTGGCTGAGACCGAGGCCGTTGCCGTGCCCGGCCTGCTTGGTGGTGAAAAAGGGGTCGAAGGCATGTTTCAGAACATTCCGAGGCATTCCTGGGCCGTCGTCACTGACACTGATTTGCGCCCACCGCTCATTTGCTTCCCAGTCGACCGTTCGCAAATCGATCCTGACCGTGCCGCCGTCCGGCATTGCGTCGCGCGAATTGATGATCAGGTTGACCAGCGCGGCCTGGAGGTGGAAAGGGTCGACCGAGCAAATTACCGCGGTGCTCCCGAGCGACGCCTTGACCCTGACTTGCGCTCCGGCGGCGCGCCTGCACACGGGCAGGCTCCTTTCCATCAAGTCGCCGACATCGACGGGTTCAGGTCGCAACTCGCCACTTCGTCCCCGGGCGAGCAACTGGTTGATCATGTCGCGGGCGGAGGCCAGGGCCAGATCTATCTCGTCCAGCAGCTTCACGGCACCTGCCCGATTCTTCACTGCCGGGCGCAGCAGCAACACGGCGGAACGAACGATCCTCTCCAAATTGCCGAGGTCGTGAGCCATGCCGCTGGAAAAGCGCCCGATCGTTTCGAGCCGGCGCGCCTCCTCGAGCCGCGTCCTCGCCATTTCCTCGCGCCGCCGATGCCGCCGCGAAAGACTGTCGAGGACGACCAGGACGGCCAGCAGGATTGCAGCCCCTATGACGAGAGCCGTCGCGTGGGAAACCCAGGGCCGCATGACACCGCCCTCGTCCAGGCTCACAGTAGCGACGATCGGCGCGTCGTCGAGTTTGCGATAACCTACAAGGCGGTCGACACCGTCGATCGGGCTCGCAGACCAGAAAACACCGGACTTGTGCCGCTTCAACCGGCTTCGGAACGGCTCCAGCGAGGCGAAGTGCCTTCTCATGGCGCCTTCGTTCCGAGGAGATCGGGCCAGCAACGCACCGTCCTCGAGGAAAAGCGCAATCGTTCCGTCGCCGACCCAGAGCTGCCGATAGAACTGTTCGAAGTAGAGCGGCTCCATGGCCGCCACGACGACCCCCCAGAAACCACCGCCCGCCGCCTCGATCCGGCGGCTCACTCCGGAAAACCAGATGCCGAGTGAACGGCTCTGCAGCGGATGAGAGATATACAGGCCGGCGGCGGGATCATCCCGATGGGCCCTGAAATATGTCCTGTCCGCAAGGCTCACCCGCGGCGTCGTCGGAAAGTCCGAGTCATGGGAGATGTAGCCGTCCGGTTCAATGACGAACAGCGCCCGGACATAGGGCAGCGCTGCCAGTCTCCTGAGCAAGTCCGCCCGAAAGCCCGCATCGTTGTCTGCCAGGGCAGGATTGTGCTCGAGGTCGTGAACGATGCTCTGGAGGCTGAGGTCGACAGACTGGATCGTCCTGGCCGTCTGTTCGGCAATGACATGGGTCAGGTTCTGAACCGAGCGTTCGGCGTTCTGCCTCGTCATGGTGTAGCTGCGCCACAGCTCGAATGCGAGCAGGCCGATTATGCAAAACACGAGAAGCGGGACCGGCCCGGAGACACCCGCCCATAGCCTCGCTTTCCGCCATGTCGTCAACGCGGCTCCGGGATGAAAGTAGCGTCGGGCCATCTGCTTGCCGCGCCTGACGAAAAGCCAGTCTTTCGACCATTCACCCTGCCAGACGGGACGCCAAGGCTTGCGATTTCCGTGCAGCAGTTGCGTAAGCTCCGACCGCGAGCCATCTCGGGTGTTTACCCGATACTGCGCAGCCTTCCGAAAATTAGCAAATGATTGCTGCTACCTCAATTCCGGCAAAGCATCGGGAAAGCTCGGTGTGCCGAAATCGCTGTTGGATTGAACGCGGCGCGGCTCACAGC
>JAJFMR010000355.1 GCA_020696915.1 Rhizobiaceae bacterium
CCAATGGTCGAGACGGCTGTCGCGCAGGCCGGCGAGTGAGCCGCCTTCCCGGTCCAGCGCCGCTTGCATGCCGCGCAGGATTCTCGCCGGCAGCCCCGGGCCGGCATAAACCAGCGCGGTATAGAGCTGGACCAGGTCGGCGCCGGCGCGGATCTTCTCGAGCGCCCCTTCGGCCGACTCGACGCCTCCCACCCCGATGATCGCCGGCCTCGGGCCGAGCAGCTGTCGCATCCGGGCGAGCACCGCGGTGGAGCGCTCGAAAAGCGGCCTCCCCGAAAGCCCGCCTGCCTCCAGCGCATGAGCGGCAGACCGGAGCGCGGGACGCGCAACCGTGGTGTTGGAGACGACGACGCCGTCGCACGCCTTTTCCAGGATTTCGGCCGCTACGTCCTCCAGTTCCGATTCCGACAGGTCGGGGGCAATTTTCAGGAACAGCGGCGGCTTTCGTTGCCCGCCGCCCGGCATTGCCGCATCGCGCGCCGCCAGCACCCGTTCGAGAAGACGGCCGAGCGGCTCGCGTGCCTGCATGGCGCGCAGGCCGGGTGTGTTGGGCGAGGAGATATTGACGACGAGATAGGAGGCCAGGCCGGCGAAGCGCCTGACGCCAAGCTCATAGTCGGCGAAGCGGTCCGTACTGTCCCTGTTGGCGCCGATGTTTACCCCGACGATCCCGGGTCTGCCGGCGCGTGCTGCGAGGCGTTTCAGGGCGGCGTGATGGCCCTCATTGTTGAAGCCGAGGCGGTTTATCACCGCTGCATCCCCGGTCAGCCGGAAGACGCGCGGTTTCTGAATGCCGGCCTGCGGCAGCGGGGTCAGCGTGCCCACCTCGGCGAACCCGAAACCGAGCGCCAGCAGCGCGTCCGGCACCTTGGCGTTCTTGTCGTATCCGGCTGCGATGCCGAGCGGATTGGGGAAGTCGAGGCCGGCTACCGAAACACGCAGCCTTGCATCGGCCGGGACCCTGCCTGCGGGAGGCAGCCCGCATTTCAGGGCCGCGAGCGACAGCGCATGCGCCGTCTCGGGGTCGAGCGCGAACAGAGCAGGCCGGGCGAACCGCTCGAAGAGGGAACTCAATTGCCAAGGTCCGGAAAGTCGTGGCCGCCGTCGGCCCGAAGCGGCAGCGGCGCCGCCCACAGAATGGCTGCGGGATCGAGCGGGGCGTAGAGGTGGGGAAACAGCGCGCCGCCCCGCGATGTCTCGAATTTCAGCGCGGTTCCAAGGCGCCCGGCATCGACGGCGACGAGCAGCAATCCGGCCTTCCCGGCAAAATGCCTTGCCGCCGTTTCGCCGACCTGGGTTGCCGTCGAGAAATGGATGAAACCGTCCTGGAGGTCGACCGGCGCGCCATCGAAACGCCCGGATTTCTCCGCCGCGCGCCACAGCGCCTCAGGGACGATCTTGTAGATAATCTCCGCCATCGCTCTCGCCGTCTCCGAAGGGGCCGTGTCGGGCACCTGTCCATCTGAACGGTTCATCCTGGACACGAGAGGCTCTATAGTCGGAAGCGGCGGGCAAGGGAAAGGACCCTTGGTTCCGCATTTTCGGCACAAAGCCCGCCGAGACTGACGAACCCGAAGGAATGGAGCCTTTCCATGCGCAACGCAGCAACGATCGCATCGCTCGTCGCGGGCACCTTGATGGCAGGCGCCGCAAACGCCGCCGAGGCAGAGCGCTACAGGCTGGAAAAATCGGAAACGGGCTATGTCCGCATGGACACCCGGAGCGGCGAAATGTCGATCTGCGAGGAACGCGCCGGGCAGCTCGTCTGCCGGGTCGCCGCAGACGAACGCTCCGCCTTCCAGGCCGAGGTCGATGGGCTGGATGCCAGGGTGAAGACACTGGAGGCGCGCGTCGAGGCGCTGGAGAATTCACTGGCCGCGCGCCTGGAAAACTCGCTGCCCTCGGAAGAGGATTTTGAAAAGACGATGAGTTACATGGAGCGCTTCTTCCGGGGCTTCCTCGGTATCGTTCGGGAGTTCGAAGAAGAGCGCCCCGGAAGGGACCCTGTTTTACCCGACGGGCAGAAGACCTGAGACTACCGGGGCCTTCGAAGGGCCACCTTCTCCCGATTGGAAGAAGAAGTAGCGCCAGGCGGCGGCCGGAAAGAAACCCTACAGCAGTTCGGGCGGAAGCGGCGGCTGGTAGGCCTCGTAGCCGAACAGGCCGAGCACCAGCGACACCGCGAACATGGCGCAGGCGGCATAGAGGGAGACCTGCGCGAACCGCCCGTAGACCTCGCGCATGACCGTTGCGAACATGCGGCGGGCGTGGTCCCCGGCCGGCCGGCTGTGATCGTCGAGGTAGAGCCACACTTCCGTGTTCTTCGGGTTCTGACGGTGGGCCGCCACCGCCTTCCAGATCAGCACGGCGGCCATCACGAGCGTGAGCACGGCTCCCGACCGGAAGGCCGAAACCGGATTGAAGGAGAACCCGATCATCACGCAGCCGATGGCCAGCGTGCCGAACATTACGGCGCGGCCGATACAGGCCACCGCCACCTCGCGTACCTTTTCCATTCCGGTGTTCCGTTCCGTCCAACCGACAAAGGCTGGATCGTGAGAAGGTTCCGTGGCAACTCAATAATGGCGCCGTGACCCAGACCCTGCATAGCCGCCAACCGGCCGGCGGATGCCAGTCTCCAGTTTGATTGTCGCGGTTGCCGCTTGAATTGCCTTGCCATCGCCGCATAGTGGTGGCGCCGCCTCCGAACAGATCCGCGATGCGGCGTCGGGAGAGCCATTTGCCGCCGGGCTACAAGTTCGTCATCGCCGACGACCACCCGCTGTTCCGCGGCGCCCTGAAGCAGGCGCTGGCCGGGCTCTCCGATGTGGCGGACATACTCGAGGCCGGGGATTTCGAAAGCACCAAGGCGCTGGTCTCGGGAAACGAGGATCTGGACCTCGTGCTCCTCGACCTGACGATGCCCGGTGCCAGCGGCCTCTCCGGCCTGGTCTCGCTGCGCGGCATCCATGCGGCCGTGCCGATGGTCGTGGTCTCTGCCCATGACGACCCCGCGACCATCCGGCGGGCACTGGAACTCGGCGCTTCGGGTTTCATCTCGAAGTCGGCGAGCATGGACGAAATTCGCGGCGCGGTGGAGGCCGTGCTTGCCGGCGGCGTCAGCGCGCCGCCCGGCGTCGACCTCGGCGTCGAGCGCGACCCCGACATTTCCGACCTGATCAGGCGCCTGCAGTCGCTGACGCCGCAGCAGGCGCGGGTGCTTGGCATGATTGCGGAAGGGCTGCTCAACAAGCAGATCGCCTACGAACTCGGCGTGTCGGAGGCGACAATCAAGGCGCATGTCTCTGCCGTGCTGCAGAAGCTGGGCGTCGACAGCCGCACGCAGGCCGTCATCCTTCTGTCCCGGATCGGCACCGACCCGCTGCAGCCAGCAACCTGACCGGATGGCGTGCCGAAGCCACGGCGGCGGCGCGTTGCGGTGAGGGCATTTCTGCTGTTCGTCGAACCGCGCGAAACCCCTTGCTGGAACGGCTAGCGCGCTCCGCTGTACGCCGAGACGGCGGCGCGCTGCCCCGACATCCACAAGAGCAGCATCATGACGGCGATGTTGAGAACGTTCCAGCCTATGCCGTTCAGGAAGGCAGCCGCGTAGGAGGAGGTGAGGTCGTAGATCCAGCCTGACATCCAGCCCCCGAGCGCCATGCCGGAAATC
>JAJFMR010000044.1 GCA_020696915.1 Rhizobiaceae bacterium
AACTTCTGTTGTGGTTGATCAGAATGGATGCAACCTAGGAGCAAGCTGTTTCGATCGACTTAAGAAACAGGATTACCGAAACCTTTCGCGCCGAAGCGCCCCGCTGTGGTTAAATTCCCGATAAGGTCAAGACTTCTTTTCGACCGATCGGGATCCGCTGTTTGACGACCTCCGGCTGGAGCTCGCAGGCGCGCAACAGTTCAGGGCAGAGCGTTGGCGGCGCTGCGAATCGGACCGGCGGACCACCGCCTTAACGGTTGCTTCACCAATCTCGTTCATTTTCCGTTCAACACCTGCTTCGTGGAGGGCCGGAAATGACAAAGCTCAGCTGGCGGCTCGGCGTCGCCGCGCTGATCCTCGCATCGCCGTTGGATGCAGGTGCCGCCGGCATCGAGGTCACCATGAATCAGGCCAAGATCGTCAAGCTCGCGCGTCCCGCCGACACGATCGTGATCGGCAACCCGTTGATTGCCGACGCCTCGGTTCAGGACTCAACGACGGTCGTGCTGACCGGCAAGGGGTTCGGCGTCACCAATCTCGTCATCCTGGACGAGACCGGTGCTCCCATAGTCGACGAGCAGGTCACGGTATCGCGCTCCACGGCTTCTTCCGTCCGCATCTATCGCCGATCGACGGTGCAGACGCTGTCGTGCACTCCCCATTGCGAGAGCTCCTACAAGAGCGAAGCCGAGCGGATCTCCGAAGCCGAGATGAACGCGGGCAGGTAACCCGAAGCTGGAAACGGCGAAGCCTGCCGTGCTGGTCTATGCCATGTGGTTATCGGCCGGTTAAGTGCGACCGGCAAATTGTGCGCTCCGTCCAAACTCGACCGCAACGGGTTTGACATAGGGTCAGCCGGACAAAGATTCGGGATGGCGGGGCCCCGGCATGAGCATGAAGCTGGAGAAAAAAGGCGCAAGACTGCGCAACTCATGGGTGCGGTTCCTCGGCGACCGCCGCGGCAATGCGCTGGAGTTCCTCGCACTGGCCCTGCCGTTCTCGTTCCTGGTCTTTGCCATCCTCGAAAGCTGCATCTCCTTCGCCGGCCAGGAAGTCATGGCAAACGCGACGGAGGACGTCGCCAGAAAGCTGCGCACCGGTCAGATCAGGGCCGCGGACATCGACGAGGTCAAGCTCAAGCAGTTGATCTGCAACGAAATGGCGATCATCGTCGCCAATGAATGCCCGGGATTGTTGGTCGATCTGCGCGAGTTCCCCTCCTTCGCCGCGGCCGCCGCGGTGAAGATAAAGTTCACCCCGGCCAAGGACATCGACACCACCGGCTTTGCGGTGGACCCGGGCCCTTCGATGTCCAGGAACATGCTTCGCGTCTTCTACAAATGGCCGGTGATGA
The DNA here is from genome assembly GCA_020696915.1 of Rhizobiaceae bacterium. Classification (GTDB taxonomy): domain Bacteria; phylum Pseudomonadota; class Alphaproteobacteria; order Rhizobiales; family Rhizobiaceae; genus JAJFMR01. Next base: position 1,355 of record JAJFMR010000044.1, read on the forward strand.
CGGATTTCATGCGCACGATGATGTCCAGCCTGCCGGACGGCAAGACGCTGCTTTTCGCTAGCGTAACCTGGCAGAACGAACCGTTCGATGATTGATAATCCGACGAGCGCGCCACCCGTGGGAGAGACGAGAAACGCGGCGATGGTTCGTCACGGGCTCCGGCCACGCTTGAAAAAGAGCAGATGTGCATCGGCGCTGGCCATGCTCCGCGACCGTCGAGGCGTGGCCGCGCTGGAATTCGCGCTCGTGGCACCGCTTCTTCTGTCCATGTACTTCGTCACGATGGAGGTCGCGCAAGCCATCGAAACGAACAAGAAGGTGGGTCGCGTCTCGTCGATGATCGCCGACCTCGTGACCCAGCAGCAGACCATCACCAAAGCGGAACTCGAAGCGATCATGTCGATCGGCGAGTCGACGATCCAGCCCTACGACCGGTCGAAGCCGTCGATCGCCATCACCGCCATAGAGATCACCGACGAAACGACCCCGCAGGTCAAGGTGGCCTGGTCACGCAAGCTGGTGAACGGCGCCTACAGCGTCGCTTCCGCCAAGGGCAGCATCACGACTGTCCCCACGGCCCTCAATGTCAAGGGCAGTTTCGCGCTGCGCGTCGAGACCGGACTTGCCTACGCGCCGGTGATCACCTGGGCTGCGGACAGCAAGGTGTCGCTCGGTCTGAGCGCGGCGTTCGACGCCATCTCCATGCAGGCAACCTACTACCTGCGTCCCCGAATGTCGCAGTCCGTCCCCTGCGCCGATTGCTGAACGCCAGCGCCGCCCGTCGGGACCCCGGGCAGCAGCCTTCGTCTTTTGCGAATTGCCATCCGGCTTGCCAAATCCTATGTCTGGCCAGTCTTCGGGAACCAGGCTCAGAATCGAAGCAATGCCCCGCGCCTTCCTGTTCGTTCTGGATTCCTTCGGCATCGGCGGCGCCGCCGATGCGGCGCGTTTTGGTGACGTCGGCGCCAACACCTTCGGGCATATCGCAGAAGCCTGCGCGGCAGGCGCCGCCGATCGCCAAGGGCTCCGCGAAGGCCGGCTCGACCTGCCCCACATGCTGTCGCTGGGCCTTGCCGCGGCCGCCCGGACGGCCAGCGGATTCGGCTTCACCCAAACGCCTCTGCGTCCATCCTCCTTCCGCGGAGCGGCGGCAGAAGTCTCGGGCGGAAAGGACACGCCTTCGGGTCACTGGGAGATAGCCGCACTTCCGGTGCCGTTCGAATGGGGCTATTTCGCCCCGACCGTGCCGAGCTTCCCCGTCTCTCTCACCGACGAGATCATCGTCCGCGGCCGTATTCCGGGAATCCTCGGCAACTGCCACGCATCGGGCACGGAAATAATCGAGCGGCTCGGCGAAGAGCATGTCAGGACCGGGAAGCCGATCTGCTACACTTCGGCAGATTCCGTCATCCAGATCGCCGCCCATGAGCGGCATTTCGGCCTCGAACGACTTTATGACCTGTGCAGGACCGTGCGCGCACTCGTCGACGAGTTGAATATCGGGCGGGTGATTGCCCGGCCGTTCCTCGGCGAGAGCGCCACCGCTTTCGAGAGAACCGCGAACCGACGTGATTTCGCCGTGCCTCCTCCGGAGCCCACACTGCTCGATCGCGTTGCCTCGCGGAGCAAAAGGGTGATCGGCGTCGGCAAGATAAGCGACATCTTCGCGCATCGCGGGGTTGCCGAGGTTCGCAAGGCGGCCGGCAACATGGCCCTTTTCGACGAGGCGCTCGGCGCCATGGACGCTGCGGACGACGGGGATCTGGTTTTTGCTAATTTCGTGGACTTCGACACGCTGTTTGGACATAGGCGCGACATAGCTGGCTACGCCGCTGCCCTCGAAAGCTTCGACCACCGCCTTCCGGAAGCCTTCTCCAGGCTACGCGATGGCGATCTGCTGCTGCTCACTGCAGATCACGGTTGTGATCCATCGTGGCCGGGAACAGATCACACGCGCGAGCGCGTGCCTATCATCGGCCTGATCCCTGGACTGCCGGGCGGCGATGTGGGGCTGCGCCCCACCCTTGCCGACATCGGCGAAACTGTCGCCGAGCATCTCGGCTTGCCACCAGGCCGCCACGGCAATTCCTTCCGCGCCGAACTCGGCGGCAATGCCTGAACTCCCCGAGGTGGAAACGGTGCGGCGCGGGCTGCAGCCGGTGATGGAGGGCGCCCGCGTTCTGAAGGTCGAGGCGCGGCGGCCGGACCTTCGGTTTCCGCTGCCGGAGAATTTTGCGGAGCGCCTGTCGGGACGCCGGATCGTCTCGCTCGGCCGGCGAGCGAAATACCTCGTCGTCTCGTTCGACTGCGGACCGCTCCTGATCTGCCATCTCGGAATGTCGGGATCCTTCCGGATCGAGGCCGCGGAGGGGACGTCCCGTCCCGGCGCGTTCTACATCGATCGATCGAGGAACCTGCAGCACGATCACGTGGTCTTTCATCTTGCTTCCCCCGGCGCGCGCGGCACGACGCGCGTCGTCTTCAACGATCCCCGACGTTTCGGCTTCATGCTGTTCGCCGACGATCCGGACCGTCATCCGATGCTCGCCGGTCTCGGTGTCGAGCCTACCGGAAACGAGTTGGGCGGCCCGCTTCTGGCCGGCCTCTTCCGCGGCAGGAAGGCGCCGTTGAAGGCAGCCCTGCTCGACCAGCGGTTGATAGCCGGACTCGGGAATATTTACGCCTCGGAGGCCCTCTGGCGGGCCGGCCTCTCGCCGCGCCGGCAAGCCTGCACGATGGCCCCCGCGGCCGGCAGGTCTCACCAGCGCGCCAGCAGGCTGGCCGCCGCCATCCGATCGGTCATTGCGGATGCCATTGAGGCCGGCGGCTCGTCGCTGCGCGACCACGCCGGGGCGGACGGGCGGCCGGGCTATTTCCAGCACTCGTTTTCGGTCTATGACAGGGAGGGCGAAGCCTGCCGCCGGCCGGGCTGCAGCGGCCGTATCCGGCGCATCGTGCAGGCCGGTAGGTCGACCTTCTATTGCCCTGCCTGCCAGCGCTAACGATCGCGTGGACACGGAGAAAGGAAGTTGCCATGAGTTACGAGACGATCCTTACCGAAACTCGCGGCAAGGTCGGCCTGATCACCCTGAACCGCCCCAAGTCGCTCAATGCGCTGAACTCGCAGGTTTTGGCCGAGGTGGTTTCTGCACTGAAGCTCTATGACGCCGACGCGGCAATCGGAGCCGTGGTCATCACTGGCTCCGAGAAGGCATTCGCGGCGGGCGCCGACATCAAGGAGATGCAGTCGAAGGAGTATGTCGAGGCGTATCTCGAGGACCTCTTCGTCGGTTGGGAGGAACTGACCCGTATCCGCAAGCCGATGATTGCCGCCGTCGCGGGCTATGCGCTGGGCGGCGGATGCGAACTGGCGATGATGTGCGATTTCATCATAGCCGCCGACACCGCGAAATTCGGCCAGCCGGAGATCACGCTGGGCGTCATGCCGGGCATGGGTGGGTCGCAGCGTCTCACCCGCTACGTCGGCAAGTCGAAAGCCATGGACCTGGTGCTGACGGGCCGCATGATGGATGCCGGGGAAGCCGAGCGCTGCGGCCTGGCGGCACGTGTCGTGCCGGCGGCCGACCTGGTCACCGAGGCTCTCGGGGCCGCAGCGAAGATCGCAGCGTTTTCGCTGCCGGCAGTCATGATGGCGAAGGAAGCCGTCAACCGCGCCTCCGAGACGACGCTCGCCGAGGGGCTGCGCTTCGAGCGCCGGCTGTTTCACTCGATGTTTGCGCTCGCCGATCAGAAAGAGGGCATGGCCGCATTTGCGGAAAAGCGCCAGCCGCGATTCCAGAACCGCTGAGATGCCGGGCGCCGGGACCGGATTTTTCGTGTCGGGATTTTCGTTGACGGCTCCGGCAAGCTGAATTATAAGCCCCGCCACTGGGTGGCTTCGCGGCCGCCCGCTTGGTTTTTGCGCCATGCATGCATTGGCGCATTTTCATTCTGGATCAGAGAGGCACAATGGCCAACACATCCTCGGCCAAGAAGGCTGCGCGGAAGATCGTGCGCAGGGCAGCGATCAACAAGAACCGGCGGTCTCGCGTCCGTACCTTCGTCCGCCAGGTCGAGGAAGCACTTGCCGCAGGCGACAGAAACGCGGCCGAAGCGGCCTTCAAGGCGGCGCAGCCCGAACTGATGAGAGCTGCCGGAAAAGGCGTCCTGCATGCCAACACCGCGTCCCGGAAAGTGTCCCGACTGGCGCAGCGCGTCAAAGCCCTTTCGGTCTGAATCCGGCTCCTCCAGACGCAGTCCAGACCCGGCACGAGTGCCGGGTTTTTGTTTGCCGGACAACAGCTTGCCCGACGGCGAAGGAGCACGGTCCGGGCGGCCATGAGGCGACCGCCCGGCCCTGCCGTAACATGCACGATTCCTGAAGTTCCCTCAGGCGCCGTCGCGCTTCGAGCCATTTTTGGCATACCGGACATTCTCTTTTGTTCTCAGATACTTGCCGATAGTCATCCACAGCTTGTTAAAGGCACGAGGCAGGTAGCGGGGACAACCTTCTGTCAAGCCGATTCTTTGAAAATAATTCCGCGGGGCGGCGGTTCGGGAACGGCTCCAAAAAGGTTTTGAATCGAAACGGTTTTGTCAATTTTGTGCCCCTTGGCGGAGGGGTGCACAAATCACACACATTAAAAAACCGTTAGCCACGCACTTGCCGTCTCCGCAACGTTCTCTGTAATGTGCTGGATATCGGAAGGGACCCGGCAACGGCCCTACCAATCAAGCCAATAAGGGCGGGTTTGAATAACGCGGTGCAATACCGCGAACGGTAGGTCACGTCCCATCCGGTATCAGGGGCGGGGGTAAACAAAACCGAGTATCGGGCGTTCGTTCCGGCGCACTTTGCCGACGACGGACCTCGTTTGTTCAAAATTGGCAGCAGGGGGACGGAGGAGGTCCGGCGAGGCCGACCCCTGTCGGCGGAGCGATGCCGGCAGACACTTTTGGGCGGAAACAAGATCGAGGAACGCTGCGGTTGGACGAGGAAACGGCCGGAGCGACGAATTTCAACGAAGGGCAACCAGGGACTCCAATCATGCGAAGCGGCGTCGAGAGGGAAGCACGAACGGGACTCTTCTTTCCGGGGGACACAAAAGAGGATGACGGGATGACACCCTCGGCAAGCGCGGAGCGCAACCTGGAGCGCGTGAAGGCGCAGCTGAAGGCCCGGCTCGGCGGCGAAGTCTATTCCAGCTGGTTCGAGCGCATGCTGCTCGCGGAGGCTTCCAAGGGGGTCGTGCGCATCTCCGTTCCGACCGCGTTCCTGAAATCCTGGATCAACGGTCATTATCTCGACTTGATCGCCGAGTTGTGGCGCCAGGAAGAGCCGGCGCTGATCAAGGTCGAAATCGTCGTTCGGTCTGCGACCCGCGGCCAGCGGCACGTCGACACCGCTGTCGAGGCGCCGCGCAGGTCGGCCCGCCCGGCGCAGACTGCACTTGCCTCCGGTACGGTGCCCAGCGGCCGAGCCGAACCGGCAGCCCCACCGCGGCCGGGGACTGCCCCACAGGATTTCAGGCAGAGCGTGCTGGGGTCGCCGCTCGATCCCCGCTACACTTTCCAGTCTTTCGTCGAGGGTCCGTCCAACAGGGTGGCGCTGGCGGCGGCAAAGGCGGTCGCCGAATCGATGTCGCGTTTCAATCCGCTATTCCTCCATGCCACGGTCGGGCTTGGAAAGACCCATCTCCTGCAGGCGGTCGCGGCTGAGTCCCTGAAGCAGAACGGCAAGGCCCGCGTCGTCTACCTGACGGCGGAGTACTTCATGTGGCGGTTCGCCACCGCAATACGCGACAACAACGCGCTGACCCTCAAGGAACAGCTGCGCGACATCGACCTGTTGATTATCGACGACATGCAGTTTCTGCAGGGCAAGTCGATCCAGCATGAGTTCTGCCATCTGATTAACATGCTGCTCGACAGCGCCAGGCAGGTCGTAGTGGCGGCCGACCGTCCGCCTGCCGAGCTCGAATCCCTCGAGCCGCGCGTCAGATCGCGGCTGAATGGGGGCGTGGCGCTCGAGATGTCGACGCCGGACTACACGATGCGGCTCGGCATGCTGAAGCTCCGCCACGCTGCCGCCAAGACCGACGACCCGTCGCTGGACATTTCGGAGGACGTCCTGGCCCATGTCGCGCGAACCGTGACGGGCAGCGGGCGCGAACTGGAAGGCGCCTTCAACCAGCTGCTTTTCAGACAATCCTTCGAGCCGCAGATCACCATCGAGCGGATCGACGAGATCCTCGGGCACATCTACCGCTCCGGCGAACCGAAGCGGGTGAGGATAGAGGATATTCAGCGTGTGGTGGCACGCCACTACAATGTCTCGAAGACCGAACTCCTTTCGAACCGGCGCACCCGCACCATCGTCAAGCCGAGGCAGATAGCCATGTATCTTGCGAAGGTGATGACGCCTCGGTCGTTGCCCGAGATCGGCCGCCGCTTCGGCGGCCGCGACCACACCACTGTGCTGCATGCCGTGCGCAAGATCGAGGATCTCGCAGGTTCCGACAACACGCTTTCCCAGGAGCTCGAACTGCTGCGCCGGCTGATCAGCGACCAGGCCTGAAACGGCGGTCAGAGCGCCATCGCAGATCCTTCGGGATTATCATCGGAAAGCCCGCGGCGCCTCTTCTCCGGAAGGCTCGCGGGCTTGCGTTTGCTGCGGTTTTCCTGTCAGTCTGACTGCCGAATCCATACCGTTCGGTATTTGGCGGACTCCGGCCAGGAACTCCGTTTCTTCATTCAAGCGAGCCTCACGTGTCATGCGTATCATCATCGAACGATCAAATCTGCTGAAGTCGCTGAACCACGTGCATCGCGTCGTCGAACGGCGCAATACGATTCCGATTCTGTCCAACGTACTTCTCACCGCATCGGCGGCGAGCCTGGAACTGAAGGCGACCGATCTCGATCTCGAAATCACCGAGGCAACCGCGGCCCGGGTCGAGCAGCCGGGTGCCACCACGGTTCCGGCTCACCTTCTCTACGACATCGTGCGCAAGCTGTCCGAGGGTGCCGAGGTGATGCTGCGGAGCGACGAGGAGGGCAGCGCCATGTCGGTGGTTTCGGGCCGCTCCAACTTCCGGCTGCAATGCCTGCCGCAATCCGATTTTCCGGAACTCACCGCCGGCTCGTTCTCGCACGTCTTCCGGCTCGACTCGGCTGCCCTCAAGGCACTGATCGACAAGACGCAGTTCGCGATCTCGACCGAGGAGACCCGCTATTACCTGAATGGCATCTATTTCCACGCGATCGAGAGCGGCGGCAAGCCGAAGCTGCGTTCGGTGGCAACCGACGGACACCGCCTGGCGCGGGCCGAAATGGATGCGCCCGCTGGATCGGAGGGCATGCCGGGCATAATCATCCCGCGCAAGACGGTCAGCGAACTGCAGAAGCTGGTCGATGACCCCGATGTGGCGGTGACCGTCGAGTTGTCCGACACGAAAATCAGGTTCACCGTCGCCAGCGTCGTTCTGACGTCCAAGCTCATCGACGGCACCTTCCCGGACTATCAGCGCGTCATCCCCACGGGAAACGACAAGGCGCTGACCATCGACCGTCAGAGCTTTGCGGCGGCCGTCGACCGGGTCTCGACGATCTCTTCGGAGCGCGGGCGCGCGGTCAAGCTGTCCCTGGCCGACGGACAGGTGACGCTCGCGGTGAACAATCCGGATTCGGGAAGCGCAACCGAAGAGCTCCCCGCCGACTACTCCGCGGACCCGATGGATATCGGCTTCAATGCGCGCTACCTGCTCGATGTCACCGCGCAACTGGCGGGCAATGAAGCGCGGTTCATGCTGGCGGATGCGGGCTCGCCTACCCTCATTCAGGACACGGCTGACGGCAACGCGCTTTATGTGCTCATGCCGATGCGGGTCTAGTGGCCGCCGCGCCGGCGGGATGCCCGCGGACGCCCTGATCGATGCCTGTTTCCGGCGACAGCCGCCAGCCGACCAGCATCAGCCGGCTGAAGCTGGCCGACTTCCGCAATTATGCTTCGCTGTCGCTCGATCTGTCGCCGGGACTGGTCGTGTTCAGCGGAGACAACGGCGCCGGCAAGACGAACCTGCTGGAGGCGATCTCGCTCCTGTCGCCGGGCCGAGGCTTGCGCCGTGCCACCTATGAGGAGATCGGCCGCAACGGCGCGGTCACCGGCTTCGCGGTCCATGCGTTGCTCGAAGGCTCCTTCGGAACCTGCGAGATCGGCACCGGCACGGGCGGCCGCGGAAGCCCGCCGGGCCGGGAGTCCGAAGCGGAAACGGGACGGCGGGTCCGCATCAACCAGGGCGCCGCTGCCGCCGAGGATCTGCTCGACTGGCTGCGCGTTCTCTGGCTGACCCCAGCGATGGACGCCCTGTTCACGGGCCCGGGCGGCGACCGGCGGCGCTTTCTGGATCGCCTGGTGCTTGCCATCGATCCAGGCCATGGCCGGCGCACGCTCCGTTACGAGAGGGCGATGCGCGGTCGCAACCGCCTGCTGGCGGACGGTTCGAGGGATCGCAACTGGTTCGAGGCGATCGAAACGGAAATGGCGGAGTCCGGGGTTGCCATCGCCGCTGCACGCACCGAAATGGCCCATCTTCTGTCGGCGACGATCGACAGGATCTCCGAAAGCAGCCCTTTTCCGCAGGCCGGGCTTGAGCTCTCCGGCTCGATCGAGACGATGGTCGGCGAAATGGCGGCGGTCGAAGTCGAGCAGCGCTTCCGCGGGATGCTGGCCGCAGGCCGTGATCGCGACAGGGCCGCCGGCCGCACCCTCGAAGGACCACACCGTGCCGATCTCCGCGTCCACCACCGGCCGAAGTCGATGCCCGCAGAACTCTGCTCGACCGGCGAGCAGAAGGCCCTGCTCGTCGGACTCATGCTTGCCCATGCGCAGCTGAGCGGCGAAATATCCGGGAAAGGGACAATCCTGCTTCTCGACGAAATCGCTGCGCATCTCGATTCAGGGCTACGCGCCGCCCTGTTCGACATGCTGGAAGGACTGGGTAGCCAGACTTTCATGACGGGCACCGATGCAGAGCTGTTTTCGAGCCTGCGAGGCCGAGCGCGGTTCCTTGCGGTCGATCACGGGCACATCGAGCCGGCCAGCACCCGCTGACAGGGCGCGCCGGCCGCGATATGTTCGGACGATGAACGCCGCCACGCTCACACAAGAGGAACTGGAGCGCTACGCGCGCCACATCGTGCTGCCCGAGATCGGCGGCGCCGGCCAGCAGAAACTGAAGCGGGCGCGAGTTCTGGTGGTCGGCGCCGGCGGGCTCGGTGCGCCGGTCCTGCAATACCTTGCCGCCGCCGGCGTCGGCACGCTCGGCATTGTCGACGACGACCGCGTGTCGCTGTCCAATCTGCACCGTCAGGTCATCCACGACACGGGGGCGATCGGGTCCTCCAAGCTCGACAGTGCAAAAAATGCCATCGGGCGCATCAATCCGCATGTCGCCGTCGAACTCCACCCGTTGCGGATCGACGCACGAAACGCCGGCCACCTGATCAGAAAGTACGATCTGGTGACGGACGGCTCGGACAATTTCGAAACGCGCTATGCCGTCGCCGATGCCTGCGCGGCAGAGCAACGCCCGCTGGTGCACGCTGCAATCGGCAGGTTCGACGGCTCGGTGACCGTGTTGAAGCCGTTCGAAACCGCCCCCGACGGAAGCCGGTTTCCCTCCTATCGCGACCTTTTTCCCGAACCGCCGCCGGCGGGACTGGTGCCCTCGTGCGCAGAGGCCGGAGTGCTCGGCGCGCTGCCCGGCGTCATCGGCACCCTGCAGGCACTGGAAGCCATCAAGCTGATAACCGGCATAGGAGAGCCGCTTGTCGGCAAGCTCCTTTTGTTCGATGCTCTCGGGGCGCGTTTCGACACGATCCGCTACAAGAGCGCGTGACGACGGTTTTTCCCATCGGCCCGGTTCCGGCGGCGCTCGCCTGCCGGTCGGGACGTCTGCAACCGATCGACGCATGCATTGGCTGCAGGTCCGAAGCCGTTTCTTTCGTAGCGTGCGGAACGCGCGCCGGGCGGTGTCCAGCGGGTGCTGCAAGAGGCTCCGATGAGCGTGGTTCTCAGCGACGCCGAGCGGGCCCTCGCGGCAGGTGCCTTGGGCGAGGGCCCCGCAATCGCCATGCGGATCGTTGCCGAAAGCGCCCGTCTGCTTGGCGCCCGCAACCTCATTCCGATCGTTTCGGCCCATATAGACGGGGCGCTGTATCACGGGGATTCGGGCACGCTCTTTGCCGAAAGGCTGGTGGCGGGCGGCGCCAGGGTCGCCGTACGTGCCACGCTGAACGTCGGGGCGCTCGATCTACTTGGCTGCTCACGGATCCGGCTGGACGAACCGGTGCGCAAAATGGCTCGGCGCATGGCGGAAGCCTACCGGCAACTGGGCTGCGAGCAGAGCTGGACATGCGCACCTTACCAGGCCGGTCACCGGCCCGCCTTCGGCTCCGACGTGGCGTGGGGCGAATCGAACGCCGTCGTCTTTTGCAATTCGGTGCTCGGCGCGCGGACGAACCGCTACGGCGACTTTCTCGACATTTCCTGCGCGATCGCGGGCCGGGCGCCCGACTGCGGCCTGCATCGGCCCGAGAACCGCCGAGCCAGGCTGATATTCGACCTCTCGGGTCTGCCGGCTTCGTTTGTGGCCTCCGAACACGCCTGGCCGGTGTTGGGAAGCCTTTACGGCAGGGAAGCCGGAGAGGCGGTCGGCATCGTCAGCGGCGTCCGACGAAACCCCGGCGAGGACGCCCTGAAAGCATTCGGCGCCGCTGCCGCCTCGTCGGGCGCCGTCGGTCTTTTCCACGTCGCCGGCATCACGCCCGAAGCGCCCGACGTCGACACCGCCGCGGGCGGAGAAACCCCGGCAACCGTGATCCGGGTGACGCCTGAACTGGCGGCCGATGCGCAAGCGCGCCTGTCCACTGCCGCAGCCTCCGACATTGTCGATGCCGTGGCGATCGGCAGCCCGCATCTGTCGCTGCCGGAGTTCGACCAGTTGCAGCGGCTTGCCGCCGGAAGGAAACTTCGGATTCCCATCCATGCCTGCACCGGGCGGCATGTCGTTGCGGAACTGGACAGGACCGGGCGCCGCAAGGAGCTCGAAGCGCTGGGTATCGTGATCGTTGCCGATACCTGCGTGGTGGTCACGCCGATCCTGCCTGAAAACTCCGGTGGCGTGCTGATGACCAATTCGGCGAAGTTCGCTCACTACGCGCCCGGCAACACCGGTTATGCAGTGCTCTATGGCTCGCTCGCTGAATGCGTCGAAAGTGCCGTCGCGGGCAGGCCGGTGTTCTTCGAGGCGCCGTGACCGTCGCCATGGCCGACGTGCTCGTCGATGGCCCGGGCGCCTCGGGCCGGGCGCTGGTGCTGTCGGCGCCGATCAGCTTCTGGGGCGGGATCGACGCCCGTTCGGGGCGGATCACCGATGTGCGCCATCCCGACTGCGGCGCCGTCGTCGCCGGCCGCGTGCTGTTCGTTCCCGGCACCATCGGCTCTTCCTCCGCGTCGGCAGTGCTCCTGGAACTGGTCCGCAACGGGCAGGCGCCGGCCGCACTCGTCCTGCACGAGGCGGACGCCATCCTGCTCATCGGATTGATCGTGGCACGCGAAATGGGATGGCCGTCCCCGATCGCCCTCAGAATGGATCGCGGGCGCTTTCAACCATTTCAGGGACGCCCCCTGAGGGTCGGCGCCGATGGCAGCCTGGCGCTGGACGATAACAGCCGCATAGGCTGTACGAGGCGCATTGCCACCGCCGACTCTTGCGTTCGCATCGGAATCGATCCGAAAAGCGATCCCACATTCCGATCGGATGCTTCCAACTAAAACTTCA
>JAJFMR010000356.1 GCA_020696915.1 Rhizobiaceae bacterium
GGTCATGTAAACTGTCAAGTGTCGACAATCCTGACGTCCGCTCAATTCAAGGGCTGGCGGGCGGATTGTTTCACCGGTCGCGCGACCTCGCAAGTCGAGCGGATTTTCGTAATTTCGTATTCCGTCAGGCGTGGAAATCCGCGATGGAAAGCGTGGAGGAGGTCTGCTATGTTAGCGCTGTCATACAGCAGAAGAAGATGGCGACAGTGGTCACGAAGCGCCGTTCGCGCGCACATGGCACGACCCGGATCGAGGAAGTGGCGCGTATCGCCGGCGTTTCGGCGATCACCGTCTCGCGCGCCCTCAACAGGCCGGACAAGGTCGCCGAGAAGACGCGCCAGGCGATCTGGCGCGCGGTCGAGAAGACGGGCTACATCCCCAACCAGCTGGCCGGCAGCCTGGCCTCCAACCGCAGCCGCACGATCGGCGTCATCATTCCCACCATCGTCAACTCGATCTTCGCCGACAAGGTGCAGGGGATGACGGATTTGCTCGCCGCAAAAGGCTTTCAGCTGCTTCTCGCCAACAGCGGCTATTCGCTGGAAGTCGAGGCCGAACTCGTCACCGCCTTCGTGGCGCAACGACCGAGCGGACTTGTCATCACCGGCGTCACGCACGCGCCAAGAACCCGATCGCTGCTTCAACGGGCCCAGATTCCCGTGGTCGAGACCTGGAGCATCGGGCCGGAGCCGATCGACATGCTGGTCGGCTTTTCCAACGAGGCCGCAGCCTACGCGATGGTGCGCCATCTCGGCGAAGCGGGCTACCGCAGGATCGCCCTCGTTTCCGCGCCAGTCGAGGACAACGACCGCGCCGCAAGCCGCGTGGAAGGATACAGGCGGGCAGTCCGCGAACTCGGTCTCGCCGACGACCGCCGCCTCGAGCGCGAGGCATCCTTCAGCCTGCGCAACGGCGCCGCCGCACTGAGCAATCTGCTGGCGGAGCATGACGGCATCGATGCGGTGTTCTTCGCCAACGACATTCTGGCCGCCGGAGGGCTGCTCGAATGCCAGCGGCGCGGCATCCGCGTGCCGGAGGATCTAGGAATTGCCGGATTCGACGATGTGGATCTGGCGGCCGAGACCGTGCCGGGGCTCACCACGGTCCGGATTCCGCGTTACGAGATCGGCGCCCGCGCCGCCGCCATGATCATGGAGCGTGTGGCCGGCCGCGAGCCGGCGCAAAAAATAGTCGACCTGGGGTTCGAGATCGTCTCGCGTGGCTCGACGCGAACTCGCCCGAAGCCTCAGCCGAGACCGGCACGCCGCCGAGTCGCCGCGTAGACGGCCGTCCAGTCCTCGCGCCCGCGGCCTGCCGACCGCGCACTCTCGTAGGCGGTCTGCGCCGCGGTGCCGGTCTCGGCAGGCGCATTCAGCGATTCAGCGAGATCAAGCGCCAGGCGAAGGTCTTTCATGGCCAGGTCGATCATGAACCCTGGAGCGAGGTCGCCCCTGAGCACCTTGGCGGGATAGGTGGTGCCGAAATGGCCCTGCCCCGCCACGGTGCCGAGCATCACCTGGCGCGCCAGATCCGGATCGAGGCCCGATCGTTCGGCAAGCACCAGGGCCTCGGCGGCGAGCGAATTGAGGGCGATCGACATGTAGTTGTTGACGATCTTCATTCGCGATCCCGTGCCGACCGCCCCGCAATGAATGATCGTATCGCCCATCAGGGAAAGAATGGCTCTCGCCCGCTCGACGTGTTCCGCCGCGCCGCCGGCCATGATCAGCAGCTTGCCGGCCACCGCATGGCTCTGCTGCCGGCCGACCGGAGCGTCGACCATCGCTATCCCCGCTTCGGCCATGCGGGCAGCGATCGCGTCGGTCGTGGCCGGAGCGATGGTGCTCATATCGATGTAGAGCGCGCTGCGCGGCAGGACCGCGGCGAAGCCGCCTGCGCCGAAGGCGGCCTGCTCCACATGCGACGAGTTGGGCAGCATGGTGATGAGGATATCCACGTCGCGCGCTGCATCGGCTGCGCTCGACGCCCGCTCGATGCCGGCGTCGGCCAGGCCGTCCACCGCCGCAAGGTCGAGATCGAAGGCCTTGACCCGATGGCCTCCCTTGGCGACGTTTCGCGCCATCGGCGCCCCCATCGTCCCCACGCCGATAAAACCAACGGTGCTCATGATCGCCCTTTCCAGTCGATGACCGATCCCGGGACCGGTTGCGGCCGGAATTCCATCGGTTTATGTTAGCGCTGTCATAACAGAGGTTCAACCCATGCAGGAAAGCGGAGGGGCGAACGCGTTCCGGCTCGAGGCGTTGGAGGCGCTGGTCTATCGCGCGCCTATCGACATTCCGGTGCGGACGTCCTTCGGCCTGATGCGCGACCGCCCAGCCGTGTTGATCCGCGCGGTCGACAAGGATGGAACGGAAGGCTGGGGCGAGGTCTGGTGCAATTTCCCGTCGGTGGGCGCGGAGCATCGCGCGCGGCTGGTCGAGCAGATTATCGCGCCGCTGATCTGCGGCCGCGAGCATGCATCGCCGGATGCGGTCTGGCGGGAAACGACGAGCGCCCTCGAGATCCTGGCAATCCAGTCGGGCGAGTTCGGACCGATAGCCCAGGCTGTGGCGGGCGTCGACATCGCGCTGTGGGATCTCGCCGCCCGGCGGGCAGGCTTGCCGGTCTACCGGATGTTTCGCCAGCAGGAAGAACAACGCGTTTCCGTCTATGCGAGCGGCCTCAACCCGGACAATCCTGAAAGACTGGCATCCGAGCGCCGGGCCGAAGGGCACCGATTCTTCAAGCTGAAGGTCGGGTTTGGACGCGACCGCGACATCGCCAATCTCAGGGCATTGCGTGATACGCTCGGGCCCGATTGCGGGCTGATGATCGACGCAAACCAGGGCTGGCCGCTGGACGAGGCGATCACCATGGCCGGAGCCGTCGAGCCATTCGCACTGCAATGGCTGGAGGAACCGCTGCGGGCCGATGCCCCGAGGCGGCAATGGCAGGAACTGGCGCGGGCCGTCTCGCTGCCCATCGCCGCCGGCGAAAACATGCGCGGCGAAAAGAATTTCGCGGAGGCGATCAGCGAAAGCGCGCTGAGCGTGCTGCAGCCCGACATCGCCAAATGGGGCGGCTTCAGCGGCTGCGTTCCGGTCGGCCGGCAGGCGCTCGCTTCGGGAGTCCGGTTCTGCCCGCACTGGCTCGGCGGCGGCATCGGGCTCGCGGCCGCGATGCACCTCCTGGCCGCCGTCGGCGGCGATGGAATGGTGGAGATCGACGCCAATCCGAACCCGCTGCGCTCGCTCACCGCGGGAGGCTTCGACAGCGTCAGCGACGGCACGGTGGCCATGCCTGATGCTCCGGGCCTCGGCTGCGCGCCCGACCTCGATTCGCTCCGGGAATTTCGCGTCGATTGAATTCGGAATGATTTCCGGGGCGGCCGCGCCGCCCCGGAGATCACGCAGGTCCGGCTTCCCTCAGCCCCCGGCAATCTCGATGTAGAGGTCGGGCACGAAGTACTCCTTGGCCGGCACCGGATTGTCGATGCCGCCAACGGAGACGTAGAAATCGGTGACCTGCTGCAGCCAGCCGGTGACGGTGCCGTCTTTGAACATCTTCGCCCATTCCTTGCTCGGGAACACGCGCTGCGCGCCGATCTGCTCCTTGAGGTCGGCGAGCGGCACCTGCTGGTAGTATTTTTCCTGC
>JAJFMR010000357.1 GCA_020696915.1 Rhizobiaceae bacterium
GCGATGACTTTCTGGCCGCGGTCGTGGCCGTCCTGCCCCATCTTGGCGACCAGGATGCGTGGCCGGGCGCCTGTCCTGTGCTCCAGCGCCTCGACCTTTCTGGCCACCCGGTCGACCGTCGCGTTCTCGCCGATCGCCTGGCGATAGACGCCGGAGATCGTCTCAACGGTCGCTGCGTGTCGGCCGAAGACCTTTTCCAGCGCCAGCGAGATCTCCCCGACCGTAGCGTGTGCGCGCGCCGCGCGGATGGCGAAGTCGAGCAGATTGCCGGTGCCCCGCGCCGCCTCGGTCAGTTCGGCAAGCGCCGACTCGACGTTCGCCACGTCGCGGGTTCCCTTCAGCAGTTGCAGCTTGGCGAGCTGGCGGGCGCGCACCTGCGCATTGTCGACCTTGAGCACGTCCACGTCGGTGGCCGCGCGGGGCGCAAAACTGTTGACGCCGACCACCGCCTGTTCGCCGGAATCGATGCGGGCCTGCGTGCGTGCGGCTGCTTCCTCGATGCGTGCCTTCGGGATTCCCTTCTCGATGGCCGCCGCCATGCCGCCCAGCGATTCAACCTCCTCGATGTGCCGGAGCGCCTGTTCCGCAAGGTCGATGGTGAGCCGCTCGACATGGATCGACCCGCCCCACGGATCGATGAGCCGCGTGATGCCGGACTCCAGCTGGAGGACGATCTGCGTATTGCGGGCAATGCGCGCGGAATGGTCGGTCGGCAGCGCCAGCGCCTCGTCGAACGAGTTGGTGTGCAGCGACTGCGTGTGGCCCTCGACGGCCGCCATCGCCTCGACCATCGTGCGCATGATGTTGTTGTACGGATCCTGGGCCGTCAGCGACCACCCCGAGGTCTGGCAATGCGTCCGCAAGGACAATGAGCGCGGATCGCGGGGCTCGAAATTCTTCCTGACCAGCGCGGCCCACAGCAGGCGGGCGGCCCTGAGCTTGGCGACCTCCATGAAGAAGTTCATGCCGATCGCCCAGAAGAAGGACAGCCGCGGCGCGAACTGGTCGATGTCGAGGCCGGCGGCCACTCCGGTCCGTACATATTCGATGCCGTCGGCAATCGTGTAGGCGAGCTCGAGGTCCGCCGTCGCGCCGGCCTCCTGCATGTGATAGCCGGAGATCGAAATCGAATTGAACTTCGGCATTTCCCGCGACGTGTAGGAGAAGATGTCCGAGACGATCCGCATCGAGGGGCGCGGCGGGTAGATGTAGGTGTTGCGGACCATGAACTCCTTGAGGATGTCGTTCTGGATGGTGCCCGCAAGCTTGTTCCGCGGGACGCCCTGCTCCTCCGCCGCCACGATATAGAGCGCGAGCACCGGCAGCACGGCGCCGTTCATGGTCATCGACACGGTCATGTCGCCGAGCGGGATCTGGTCGAAGAGCTGCCGCATGTCGAGGATGGAGTCGATCGCCACCCCGGCCATGCCGACGTCGCCGCTCACCCGCGGATGATCGCTGTCGTAGCCGCGATGCGTCGCCAGATCGAACGCCACCGACAGGCCTTTCTGCCCGGTGGCCAGATTGCGCCGGTAGAAGGCGTTGGATTCCTCGGCGGTCGAGAAGCCCGCATACTGGCGGATCGTCCATGGCTGCTGGACATACATGGTCGGGTAAGGCCCGCGCACGAAGGGCGGCAGGCCCGGCCAGCCGTCCGGAACGGCGGGTCTCGAGGCAGCGTCCCCTTCGGGGTGCCGCCGCACCGCGATTCCTTCAGGCGTCTGCCAGACGGCGTCGTCGGCCGCTGCCTGGCCGGGCTGCGGCGCAGACCAGACGATGCGGGTGAAATCGGGAATCATCCGGCCCCTCCGGCGATCTCGTCGAGCCGCCTGGCGTCCAGTGCCTGGCAAAAGGCGGCAGCGTCGATTTCCGGCGACCGCCGGTCCGCGGGAAGCGTTTCTGCCGGCCGTTCCGTCACCGGCCGGTAGATCGTGGTGCCCACGATGTGGCGCCCTCCTTGCTGGTAACGGCGCCCGCGCTCCTCCCGTGCCGCCATGATGCGGGACTGCAGATGCCCGGCCGCCAGGCTCTGGAGGATGCCGCCCTCCTTCTCGATGGCCTGGAACTCGCTCCACGCCTTTTCGCAAAGCGCATCAGTGAGGGCTTCGACGGCGCCGGACCCGCAGGCCGGGTCGGCGACGAAGTCGAGATGGCTTTCGGCGATCATGACGAGTTGCGTGTTGCGGGCGATCCGGCGGGCGAACGCGTCGGCGAGGCCATGGGCGACGGTGTGCGGCAGCACGGAAATGGAGTCGGCGCCGCCGACGCCCGCGGCGAAGGCGGCGATGGTGTTGCGAAGGATATTGGTCTCCGGATCGCCCGCCGTGATCATCCGGTACGAGGTTTCGGCATGGATCGAAGCTGCCGCAGGAGGGATCGAGCACTCCTCCTGGATCCTGGCCCAGAGTTTCCGCAACGCCCTGATCCTGGCGATCGACAGGAACTGGTCCTGGTCGACCGACAGCGCAAATCCGACATGCGGCGCGGCGTAGATCAGGGCCTGCCTCGCCCCCTCGAAGAGCCGCAGATGTCCGACCCCGGCCGCCAGCATCGCGCCGAGTTCCTGCGCCTCGGTGGCGCCGGCATTGTGATAGACGCGGCCATCCGCTTCGAGGACCACGCCCGGCACTCCCATGGCGAAGAAATGCGACAGCGAAGGCGGCATCGACGCCTGCAGGGCTTCGATCGACATCCGCAGCCGTCCGGTGCCGGCGAAGATCGCCGCCGGATCTATGCCGAGCGACAGGCGAAGGCCCGAAGGTTCCGTCTTGCGCCGGGACAGCACCGCGACCAGCCAGTCGCCCATCACGCGGCTCGACGGATGCGCGTCGATCCGCAGATGCGCGCGGTCGAGCGGGATGCCCTCGAGGACGGTGGCAAGCGCCTCCTGGGTGGCCGGCAACCCGTAGCCGAACGCATTCGGCGCCCCCTCGAAGATAAGCGAGAGCCCGGTTGCACCGCCCTCCATGTCCTCGTGCGCCTGGCGGTTGCCGCGCTTCGGATCGGGGTCGTCGATGCGCTGGACGACTGCCCAGGACGCGGCCGGCCGGCGGCGCGGCAGCGGTTCGGCCGGTCGCCTCGGCTCATGAATCGGCTCGATCGGAATGCCGTCGTCCGAGAAGGACAGCAGTGCTTCGGCGAAGCTCCGGCCGGCCAGCGACTTCGTCGCAAGCTCCAGCCATTCCTGCCGGCTTCCCGGCGGGAACCCGGCTTCGCCGAGCAAATCCTCCAATCTCATCCTCTCGCCTCGTCATGCCGCTGACCTGGACGACTTTAAGGCCCTTGTTGCGGTGCGGCAATGCGCCAGAGCCAGACCCAGCCAGACCCCACCCGATGTCGCGCCATGTTTGCCAAGGCGGGGCGGGATGGCATACGTTCGTGCTGACACGCCGGCGAAAACAGCGCCGTGCAGACTGCCGGCAATCGGAGACAGACGGACAATGGCCGACGAGGCGAGCATCTTCATCGGAGCCAGCCGCAAGACCGACGACAGCTACCAGAAGCCGGAAAAGCTGTTGCTCAAATACGCCAACCGCCACGGCTTGGTCACCGGCGCCACGGGCACCGGCAAGACGGTCAGCCTGCAGATCCTGGCCGAGGGTTTTTCGAACCAGGGCGTCCCGGTGTTCTGCGCCGACGTCAAAGGC
>JAJFMR010000358.1 GCA_020696915.1 Rhizobiaceae bacterium
GAATCTGAATGCGCTAATCGATTAAAGATTTGAAAACGTTTCGCTTTTCGTGACTTTGGAAAAAGCAGGTCCGTCACAGGGGCGGCGTGGCGGGTCACCCGACCGACAACATACAAGGAGCCCCATGCGAAATACCGGTAATCGCCAGCCCGACGGGGGACTGGACAGGCAGGGGATAAAGACCAGCGGACACATCTACTACAATCTGTTGCCCGCGCCGCTCTACGAGGAGGCCATCCGGCGCGGCGAGGCCATGCTCAGCGCCGATGGCGCGCTCGCCGCAATGACCGGAGACCATACCGGCCGCTCGCCGAGGGACAAGTTCATCGTCCGCGACGAAGCCACCGCCAGCACCGTGTGGTGGGCCGAGAACCAGCCCATGTCACCCGCCGCCTTCGACGCACTGCACGCGGATTTCCGGGCGCATGCATCGGCACGGGACCTGTTCGTCCAGGATCTGATCGGCGGCGCCGACCCCGGCGAAAGCCTGCCGGTCCGGGTGGTCACCGAGTATGCCTGGCACTCGCTGTTCATCCGCAACCTGCTCATCCGTCCGGAAACCGCGGAATTGGCCGGCTTCGTGCCGAAGATGACAATAATCGATCTTCCTTCCTTCCGGGCCGACCCGCCGCGCCACGGCACGCGGAGCGGGACGGTGATAGCCATCGACCTGTCCCGGCTGATCGTGCTGATCGGCGGAACCGCCTATGCCGGCGAGATGAAGAAAGCGGTCTTCACGGCGCTGAATTATCTGTTGCCCACCCGAGGGGTCATGCCCATGCATTGCTCGGCAAATGCCGGGCCGGGCGGCGACACGGCAATATTCTTCGGGCTGTCGGGCACCGGCAAGACCACTTTGTCGGCGGACCCGGCACGCACCCTGATCGGCGACGACGAGCATGGCTGGGGGCCGGAAGGCATCTTCAACTTCGAGGGTGGCTGCTATGCCAAGACGATAAAACTCTCGGCCGAGGCGGAGCCAGAGATTTTCAACACCACCCGGAGGTTCGGCACGGTCCTGGAAAACGTTCCGCTCGACGATCTGCGCAACCCGGATTTCGACGACGGTACGCTCACCGAGAACACGCGTTGCGCCTATCCGCTGGACTTCATCCCGAATGCCAGTCGCACCGGGCGTGCCGGCCACCCCACATCCATTGTCATGCTGACGGCCGACGCATTCGGCGTGATGCCGCCCATCGCCAGGCTCACGCCTGCCCAGGCGATGTATCATTTCCTGTCCGGCTACACCGCCAAGGTGGCGGGGACCGAGAGGGGCGTAACCGAGCCCCTGGCAACCTTCTCCACATGTTTCGGATCACCCTTCATGCCGCGCCATCCGACCGAATATGGCGCGCTCCTCAAGCGGCTGATCGCCGAGCACGGCACATCGTGCTGGCTGGTCAACACGGGATGGACCGGCGGCGCCTATGGAACCGGGCGCCGCATGCCCATCGGTGCGACACGGTCGCTTCTGGCCGCTGCACTCGGCGGCGGGCTTGAAGGTGCCGACTTCCGTCCAGATCCGCATTTCGGCTTCGCCGTGCCGGTCGCCGTACCCGGCGTGGCTGCATCGCTGCTCGATCCACGGGACACCTGGGCGGACAAAACCGCCTACGACCGGGAGGCCGCCCGGCTCGTCGGCATGTTCGTCGGCAACTTCGAAAAATTCGAAGACCATGTCGATGCCGGTGTTCTCGGCGGAGCGCCGGCGATCCACGAAGCCGCCGAATAGGGGAGCGCGACGGCGCCGGCTCCCGGCGGCGCCGCAGGTCGAACGAGCGTCCTTTTCTTTTGTCGCGCCGCGGGCCATCACTCGGGACATGAGCGCAGAGGACAGCATCGTCATCAGCGACGAGGCCGCCATCAATCCGGGCGATCTCGCCGAAAGCTTCATCCGTTCGTCCGGTCCGGGCGGTCAGAACGTCAACAAGGTGGCGACCGCGGTGCAGTTGCGCTTCGACGCACGCAACGCGGCCGGTCTCTCCGAGCGCGTGCGAGCGCGCGTGATCAGGCTGGCCGGCCAGCGCGCAACGAAGGACGGCGTCATCGTCATCGAGGCCGGACGGTTCCGCACGCAGGAGCAGAACCGGGCGGACGCAAGGCAGCGGCTGACTGCGCTGATAGCCAAGGCAGCCGAACCGCCGCCGCCGCCGCGAAAAAAGACGCGGCCGAGCAAGGGTGCCGTCGAACGGCGGCTGAAGGAGAAGGCCGGCCGGGGTACCGTGAAGCGGCTCAGAGGCAGGGTCGAGGGGGAGTGACAATGGTGATTCTGCCGCGCGGCGTGAGGCACATGCCCGGCCACCTGCCGCCCGAATTGCAAAGGGAGCTGGTCGAAGCAATCCGCGGCGTGGTGCGCCGGGCACCGCTCTATGTTCCGACCATGCCGAAAACCGGAAAGGAAATGAGCGTTCGCATGACCAATTGCGGGACGCTCGGCTGGGTGACCGACAAGGACGGAGGGTATCGCTACCAACCCGTCCATCCCATGACGAACGAGCCCTGGCCGCCGATCCCGGCGTTGCTGCTTTCGCTGTGGCGGGAGGTTGCAGCCTATCCGCATCTCCCCGAGGCCTGCCTCGTCAATTTCTACGAAGCGGACGCGAGAATGGGTCAGCACCAGGACAGGGACGAAGCCGACTTCTCGGCACCCGTCGTCTCGGTTTCGCTTGGGGACGACTGCCTGTTCCGGATCGGCGGAACCAGACGGCGCGATCCGTCGGTATCCGTTCGGCTGACGAGCGGCGACGTCGTCGTGCTCGGCGGCGAGAGCAGGCTCGCCTTTCACGGCGTCGACCGCATCTACCCCTCGACGTCGGCTCTCCTGAAGCAGGGCGGACGCATCAACCTGACACTGCGCCGGGTTTCAGCCCCACCCATCCTGGCACTGTGAGCCGCCGGACGGGGAACCGTTCCTTAATCCGGAAATGCCATTGTCCGACAGCATACCGCGGGGGGCGGTCATCAAGACATCCATACACAGTGCGGCCGAAGCGCCGGACGACACGCAGACGATCGGGATGTGGGCGGCCTGGGCGCGGTTCAAGGCGGCGCCGCCGGTCGGCCCGCGGGCCGCCGAGGCGATGGGGCGCGCGAGGCAGATCCTCGCCGCCGATCGCGCCGTCTATGCGATCATCGCCCTGCATGCGGCAATCGCGAGTGTGGCGGTTCTGGCGACCGGCGCGGGATCGGCCTTCGCCTATCAGGCCTACATCCCGGCCTGGCCGCTGCTCTTCTTCGGGCTGTTCCCCCTCGTCTACGGTATGCTCGGCCTGCTCGCCGTCGTGCATCGCTTCGACAATCGGCGCGGCCTGGCCTTCCGCAAGCTCATGTCGGCCGAGCGGCTGGCGCATTTCGGCGCCGGCCTTGTGCTGCTCGGCGCCATCATGATCTTCCACGGCACCTACACCTCGATCAAGAACGCGCTGCCAACCTGGCATGGCGGCTTCCCCTACGACCGGGTGCAGGCCGAGATCGACCATCACCTGCATCTGGGACGGGACCCCTGGCTTTATCTGCAGGCCGCCACCGGCGGCAGCGGCGTCGTGCGCCGGATCGTCGAATGGAACTACAACCAGGGCTGGTTCATCCTATGCTTCACGGCGATGTTCTGGGTGGCCGTGGCGAAG
>JAJFMR010000359.1 GCA_020696915.1 Rhizobiaceae bacterium
CGGAACTCTATATCGCCGGCTATCCGCCGGAAGATCTCGTCCTGAAGCCCGCGTTTCTCGCCGCCTGCGAGCAGGCGGTGCAGGATTTCGCAAAGGACACCGGCGACGGCGGACCCGGCGTCATCGTCGGCACACCCCTCAGGCGCTCCTCCGGCACCCACAACTCGATCGTCTGCGCGGACGGCGGCAAAGTTCTTGCCGAGCGCTTCAAGCTCGATCTGCCGAATTACGGAGAATTCGACGAAAAGCGCGTCTTCCAACCGGGCCCGGAAATGCAGGGCCCGGTGAATTTCCGGGGCGTCAGGTTGGGCGTTCCAATTTGCGAGGACATCTGGGGCGACATGGCAGTGTGCGAGACGCTCGCCGAGAGCGGCGCCGAAATCCTGCTGGTGCCGAACGGCTCACCCTACTACCGCGGCAAGGTCGATGTTCGCCAGCAGGTTGTGATCCGGCAGGTCATCGAAAGCGGCCTGCCGATGCTTTATGCCAACCAGCTCGGCGGCCAGGACGAGCTGGTCTTCGACGGCGCCTCCTTCGCCATCAACGCCGACAAGTCGCTGGGCTTCCAGATGAGCCAGTTCGAAGAGGCCGTGGCTGTCTCGACCTGGAAGAGGCGGGGAGACGCGTGGGCCTGCCCCGACGGACCGATGTCGAAGATTCCCGAGAAGGAGGAAGCCGACTACCGGGCGTGCATGCTCGGGCTGCGGGACTACGTCAACAAGAACGGCTTCAGGAACGTCGTGCTCGGGCTGTCCGGCGGCATCGACTCGGCCATCTGCGCTGCGCTTGCGGTCGATGCGCTCGGCGAGGAGCGCGTGCGCGCCGTCATGATGCCGTACCACTACACTTCGAAGGACTCGCTCAAGGACGCCGAAGACTGCGCACGGGCGCTCGGCTGCCGCTACGACATCGTGCCGGTCGTCGAGCCGGTCGAGGGCTTCGCCCACGCCCTGACCCAGCTGTTCGAAGGCACTGCCGAGGGCATCACGGAGGAGAACCTGCAGAGCCGGGCACGCGGTACGATCCTCATGGCCATATCGAACAAGTTCGGGTCGATGGTCGTCACGACGGGCAACAAATCCGAGATGTCCGTGGGTTATGCCACGCTTTACGGCGACATGAACGGCGGCTTCAATCCGATCAAGGACCTTTACAAGATGCAGGTTTACGCGCTCGCCCGCTGGCGAAACAGCAACGTTCCCCCGGGCGCGCTCGGACCGTCGGGCGAAGTGATTCCGAAAAACATCATCGACAAGGCGCCGTCTGCCGAATTGCGGCCGGGTCAGACCGACCAGGACTCGCTGCCGCCCTATCCGGTGCTGGACGACATCCTGGAGTGCCTCGTCGAGAACGAAATGGGGGTCGAGGCGATCGTCCAGCGAGGCCACGCCCGCGAGACCGTCGTCCGCATCGAGCATCTCCTCTATCTCGCCGAATACAAGCGGCGCCAGGCAGCACCCGGCGTCAAGATTACCAGGAAAAACTTCGGCCGGGACCGCCGCTATCCCATCACGAACCGCTTCCGGGATCGGGGCTAGAGCAGATTCCGGCAAAGTCCATATTGAGCGTTTTCGCAATTCGGCGAAAAGCAGAGATGCTCCAGGAACTGGGCATTCCGCCGCCGAAGTCCCTCTCTTTTCGTGGCGGTCATGCAGTATCTGGCCTTTCTTCGCGACAATGCGCGCTGGCTCGCCGGCGGGTTCCTGCTGACCTTCTTTTCGACGGTCGGGCAGACCTCGTTCATCTCGCTGTCGGCGGGTTCGATTCGCGGCGAGTATTCCCTGTCACACGGCGAGTTCGGCACCGCCTACATGATCGCGACGCTGGCCAGTGCCCTGACGCTTCCGAGGCTCGGACAGGTCGTCGACCGGCACAGCGTGCGCAAGGTTACGCTCTTCGTCGTGCCCATGCTGGCGGTCGCCGCACTGCTTATGGCCGTGGCGAGCCATTACCTGCTGCTGCTCTTCACCATCTATCTGCTCAGGCTGTTCGGCCAGGGCATGATGGTGCATACGGCTTATACCGCGATTGCCCGCTGGTTTTCGGCGCAGCGGGGCCGCGCATTGGCTTCGGCGATTCTCGGCCACAATGCGGGCGATGCGCTGTTTCCCATCTGCTTCGTGTCGATTGCCGGCGGCATAGGATGGAGAAACGGCTGGCTCGTCGCAGCCGGCGCACTTGCCCTCGTCGCAATGCCGGCCATAGCGGCACTGGTCGCGATGCCGCGAGCGCCGCGCTCGACCGACCCGCCGCCGCGCATCGTCGACGCCCGCGACTGGACGCGCGGCGAGGTGGTCCGCGACCCGGTGTTCTATCTCGCGATGCTGGGAGTGATGGCGCCGGGCTTCATCGTGACCACCATCTTCTTTCACCAGGTCTATCTGGTCGAGCTGCGCGGCTGGTCGATGGAGGCGTTCGCGGCCTCCTTCATCCTTTCGGCGGTCGTGAACACAGCTTTCACGCTGCTTTCCGGACAGCTCATCGACCGCTTCTCGGGGGTCGCTTTGCTGCCTTTCGTGCTCTTGCCGCTGGGAGTAGCCTGCCTCGTGCTCGGCGGCATGGAGGCGCAATGGGCAGCTTTCGCCTTCATGGCATTTCTGGGCCTCTCGAATGGACTCTCGACGACCCTGTTCGGCGCGGTGTGGCCCGAAATCTACGGTCTCAGGCATCTCGGTACCATTCGGGCGCTGGTCGTCTCGGCCAGCGTCCTGGCTTCCGCAGCGGGGCCCGGGCTCACCGGATTCCTTATCGATGAGGGGGTGAGCTATCCTGCGCAGATACTCGCCATGGGCGCATACTGCTTCGGGATTTCCCTGGTGCTCGCCTATGTCTCCGGGCGTGTAAGGGCGCGGTCAAGCGCCCTGCCGGGCGGAGTGCGGCTCTCCTGAGGGCGATCTGGCCCGGGGCCATCAGCCAACGGCCCCCATCAGGCCGACGTGATCGCCGGAACTCACCCAACAAGCAAGATTACGGCATTCAGCAAGCCGTTAAATTCCCTTGACCAAACTGCCTGGCTGTCCCCTGATCCCTGATGCGTGCGCGCCTCCACATCGACACAAGCCAGCGGGCCGGCACGGACGTCGACCTTCTTTTCCCGGCCCGGAAAAGCTGGGTGAAGATTCTTCAGCGGTACCGGAGGTGTTCATGTGTCTGCCTGATTCCCCTGAGCAGCGGTGATGGAACACGCCACCGAACAGGTCCTCGCTGGCCTTGGAAGGGCGATCCTCGCCACGTCGTCCGATGCCATCCTCTCGACCGACCGGCAGGGCGTCATCCGCTTCTGGAATCCCGGAGCGGCCCGCATCTTCGGTTTTACCGAGGAGGAGGCGCTCGGAGCTTCGCTCGACCTGATCATCCCCGAACGGCTTCGTCGCCGGCATTGGGACGGCTGGGACGGGGTCATGGCTTCCGGCCAAACACGCTACGGCCATGGCGATCTGCTTTCCGTCCCCGCGCTCAGGAAGGACGGGCGCCAGATCTCGGTCGAGTTCACGATCATCCTGCTTCACGATTCCGAGCATCAGGTCGTCGGAGCCGGCGCCATCCTGCGGGACGTGACCCTGCGATTTGAGGAGTTGCGCCGCCTGAAGCGGCAGGCGGCCGAGAATCCCGGTTGATTTCAA
>JAJFMR010000360.1 GCA_020696915.1 Rhizobiaceae bacterium
CTGGGAAATCCTGACCACGTCGGCCTTCGTGACTATAATCGTGCCGCTGGCCGTGTTCTTCTCGCTGCAGCGCTACTTCGTGCGTGGCCTGCTCGCCGGCTCGGTCAAGGGAGGCTGACAAATGACGCAATTCCTCCAGCATGGCAGCTCGGGGGCGGACATCGACCGCGACTGGTGGCGTGGCGCGGTGATCTACCAGATCTACCCGCGCAGCTACCAGGATTCGAACGGTGACGGCGTCGGCGACCTCAGGGGCATCATCAGGCGTCTTCCTCACATCGCTTCGCTGGGTGTCGACGCGATCTGGGTCTCCCCCTTCTTCACCTCGCCCATGAAGGATTTCGGCTACGACGTCACCGATTATCGGGATGTCGATCCGCTGTTCGGGACGCTGTCCGACTTCGACGAACTCCTCGCCGAAGCGCACGCGCTGGGGTTGAAGGTGATGATCGACGAGGTGCTGTCGCACACGGCCGCCGATCATCCCTGGTTCAGGGAGAGCCGCTCCAGCCGCGACAATCCCAAGGCCGGCTGGTACGTGTGGGCCGATGCGAGGCCCGACGGTACGCCGCCCAACAACTGGCTGTCGATCTTCGGCGGCTCGGCCTGGCAATGGGACACCACCCGGCAGCAATACTATCTGCACAATTTCCTGGCGGAGCAGCCCGACCTCAACCTTCACAATCTGGACGTCCAGGATGCGCTGCTCGACGCGACGCGCTTCTGGCTGCAGCGCGGCGTCGACGGCTTTCGCCTCGACACGATCAACTTCTATTTCCACAGCCAGGGCCTGGAGGACAATCCACCGCTGGCACTGGAGCTGCGCAACGACCAGACCGCGCCGGCGGTCAATCCGTACAATTGGCAGGACCACCTCTACGACAAGAGTCGGCCCGAAAATCTCGGCTTCCTCGAGCGCTTCCGGGCGCTTCTCGACGAATATCCTGCCACCGCGGCAGTCGGCGAGGTCGGCGACTCGCAGCGCGGCCTGCAGGTGGTCGCGGCATACACTGCGGGCGGCAATCGCGTGCACATGTGTTACGCGTTCGACTTCCTCGCCCCGGAAAAGATCACCGGGACGAAGGTGCAGGCCGTGCTCGACGCCTTCGGTGCGGAGGCTCCGGACGGCTGGTCGTGCTGGGCGTTCTCCAACCATGACGTGAAGCGCCACGCCTCGCGCTGGGGCGAAGGCGAGAAGGACCGGACGGCCTACCTCAAGGTCCTGTCGGCGCTGCTGATGTCGATGCGCGGCTCGGTTTGCCTCTACCAGGGCGAGGAACTGGGCCTGACGGAAGCCGAGCTCGCCTTCGAGCAGTTGCAGGATCCGTATGGCAAGGCGATGTGGCCGGAGTTCAAGGGGCGCGACGGCTGCCGCACGCCGATGGTCTGGGAACAGGACGCGCCGCATGGCGGCTTTACCCACGCCGATCCGTGGCTGCCGGTGCCGCCGGAGCACCTGCCGCTCGCCGTCGACCGCCAGCTGGGAGACGCCGGCTCGCTGCTCGAGCACTATCGGCGTTTCCTCGCCTTCCGGCGCGCCAACGCGGCGCTGATCAAGGGCGACATGGAGTTCTGGACGGCGGACGAGAACGTCTTGGTCTTCAGCCGCGACATCGACAACCAGCAGCTCGTCTGCGCCTTCAATCTCGGGTCTCGCGCCGCCGAGGTCGATCTCGGCGCGGAGACTGAGCTCGAAGGGGTGGAGGGGCACGGTTTCGCCGGCCGCGCCGAGGCCGGCAAGATCAAGCTTTCCGGATACGGCGCCTGGTTCGGGCGTCTCGCCTGATCGGTCAGGATTTCAGCGGAGGGAAAACATGGCCGATGTCAGCCTCAGGCAGGTGAAAAAGTCCTATGGCAATCTCAACATCCTGCACGGCATCGACCTCGACGTGCGCTCGGGCGAGTTCATCGTGTTCGTCGGCCCCTCGGGCTGCGGGAAGTCGACGCTTCTGAGGACGATCGCCGGCCTCGAGGAGATAAGCTCGGGCGAGTTGAGAATACAAGGCGAGGTGGTCAACGACGTGCCGCCTTCGAAGCGCGGCATCGCCATGGTTTTCCAGTCCTATGCGCTGTACCCGCACATGAGCGTCTACGACAACATGGCGTTCGGCATGAGGATCGCGCGGGAGAGCAAGGCCGAGATCGACCGGCGGGTGCGCCAGGCCGCCGACATCCTGCAACTCACCAGGTTTCTCGACCGCCTGCCCAAGGCGATGTCCGGAGGCCAGCGCCAGCGCGTCGCCATCGGCCGCGCCATCGTGCGCAACCCCAAGGTGTTCCTGTTCGACGAGCCCTTGTCAAATCTCGACGCCGCGCTGCGCGTCGCGACCCGCATCGAGATCGCCAAGCTCAAGGAGAGCATGCCGCAGACGACGATGATCTACGTCACCCACGACCAGGTCGAGGCCATGACCCTTGCCGACCGCATCGTGGTCCTCAAGGACGGCCGCGTCGAACAGATCGGCACGCCCATGGAGCTCTACCACCATCCCGGCAATTTGTTCGTGGCGCAGTTCATCGGCTCGCCGGCCATGAACATCCTGCCCGCCGTCGTCGAGACGCCGGGCGCCGACACCTCGATTTCCCATACCGGCGGACGCAGGGCGGCAGTGCCGGTCGCCACGCCGGCCGCCGCGCGAGGGGCGACCGTCAGTTTTGGCGTCCGTCCCGAGGACCTCCGCATCGCGACGGGCGAACGGGCGCTGTTCGAGGGACGCGTGGACTTTATCGAGCAGCTTGGCGAGGTGCAGCTGATCTATGTGGATATCGGCCGCCCCGACCAGCCGCTCGTCGCCAAGCTTCCCGGCCATGCCGATGTCAGGCGCAACGCCGCAGTCAGGCTGGAGGCCGACGCCGGGACGCTGCATATCTTCGACGCGGAAGGCAGGTCTTTTGCCCGCACCCAGTCGGCGCCGAAGGCGGCGTGAGCGGCCGGCTCCTTCGCGAACTTGGCCGAGATCCCTTCGCTCCACCGGGTTAATCACACGACGAACGAGTTGATGCACTCCCGGTCGATCAATGTCGCTCTGCAGCGCCAGAGCCACCGCGCGCCTCAATGGCACGCTTCGGTCACGTGCGCCGGACACCGTCCAACGAAGCCCGGGCTCGGCTCGGCCGATGGAACGCCGCGGTCCTGGTGATCGTTGACTGCTTTTCAGCGAGCGCTCCCCATGCACCTGGTCCAGATACTGCTTCCCCGCGCAGACAATGCCGGCCGACCCTTCGCACGGGGAGAATTCGACCGCGTGAAGGAAGAGCTGGCTCGCCGCTACGACGGCGTCACGGCCTATCTCCAGGCTCCTGCCGAGGGTCTGTGGCGGCAGGGCGCACAGTCCGACAACGACGAAATCGTCATCTTCGAGGTGATGACGGAAAATGTCGACCTGCCCGACTGGCAAGGCCGACGCGCCGAGCTCGAACGACGCTTCCGGCAGGACAGGGTCATCATCCGCTACCTGCCCATGGCGCTCGTCTAGCTTCTCGAACGAAAAGTGGACTCGGCTATTCGGATGAATTCAATGTGCGAACAGGAAGCCACTACGGCAGGGCGGTTTTCTCCCAGGCGCACTCCCGTGTAGCGGCAGCCATCATGCCTTCCACGTCCATCCGCAAAACAGACT
>JAJFMR010000361.1 GCA_020696915.1 Rhizobiaceae bacterium
GAACGCCGTGAACTGGAGCGGCGCATGAACGATGCCAGCCGGGATGACGACTACCGGCACCGCCCCAATGACTATCGCGAGAGCGGCCATCACGGACGCACCGACAACAGCCGCAGGCCAGGCCGCGACCAGTTCCGGTTCCGCGAGGAGGACGACGTGCGCGCCGCCTTCGGCAGCTTCGGCTATCCCGGCCAGGAAGGTGCCCGCGACTCCCGCATGCGCGGGGGCTTCGGCGGCGATGGCTACCAGAGTTATGGGGACGAATTCGCCGGCCGCGGCTCCGCCGGCAGAGGCTATCACCCGCCGCGCTATGGCGCTTCGACCATCACCGGCGAGCGAGCGCGTCCGGGTGACGACAGCAGCCCGGAGGATCGCCGCATGCAGGATCGCGAGCGCACCTGGAGCCTCGTGAACGAGCGGCGCGATCACAGCAACTACGGCATGGGACCCGGCAACACCCGCTTCGGCAACGATGCCACGGCCAGCCGCGGCGAGGTCCGCCGGGGCGAGCACCAAGGCCGCGGGCCGAAAGGCTACCAGCGCTCGGACGAACGCATCCGCGAGGACATCAGCGAGCGCCTCACGGACGATGCCATGCTCGATGCCTCGGAAATCGAGGTGCAGGTGCAAAACCGCGAGGTCACCCTCACCGGCACGGTGCGCGACCGCAACGAGCGGCGCCGGGCCGAGGATTTAGCGGAATCCGTCTCAGGTGTGAGCCATGTGCAGAACAACCTGCGTGTCGGCCAGCGCCAGGGCACGCACGCCACCGGCACGGAAGCTGGCGACGCAGGTGCAGCCACCGGCAATCCTGGCAGCGGTACGGCGGGGACGGCGGCCGGCACTGCATCTGGTGGGCGCACCACTGGACGGCAGCGGCAGACGAGCTGAGACCCTATACTTTAACTCTACCCTCATCCTGAGGAGCAGACGCAGTCTGCGTCTCGAAGGAGGATCCAGTGCTCTCTGGAGGCTCCTTCGAGACGGTCGCTCCGGACCTCCTCGGGATGAGGTTGTGTTTGGTGGAAACGAAAAGGCGGTGCATTCTTTGGGAGGCACCGCCTTCACTTGTTCAGACGAAGTCTAAGCAACCGTCCGCTCGACCACGTGATGGCCGTCCAGCGTCGAGTGACCCTCCGGCTCGGACACAGCCTTTGCCGCACGCCTGAGATCCGGCGTCACGGCCTCGGCGGCTAGAGCCTTCAAGGCCTCGTCCAGGGTCATCGTCTTCTGCTCGGGGCTCCCGAGACGGCGGATGGAAACGGTCCGTTCGGCGGCCTCTTTCCGACCCACCACGAGAAGCACCGGCACCTTCACGAGCGAGTGCTCGCGGACCTTGTAGTTGATCTTCTCGTTGCGCAGATCGGCCTCGACGCGCAGTCCGGCGGCCTCGGCGGCGCGCACCACTTCCATGGCGTATTCATCACCCTCGGACGTGATGGTGGCGACCACCGCCTGCACCGGCGCGAGCCAGAGCGGGAAGTGACCGGCGAAGTGTTCGATGAGGATGCCGGTAAAGCGCTCCATGGAGCCGCAGATCGCACGGTGCACCATGACAGGCGTCTTCTTCTGGCCGTCCGCATCGACATAGAAGGCGCCGAAACGCTCCGGCAGGTTGAAGTCGACCTGCGTGGTGCCACACTGCCAGTCGCGGCCGATGGCGTCGCGCAGCACATATTCGAACTTCGGCCCGTAGAACGCGCCCTCGCCCGGGTTGATCGAGGTCTTGATCCGCCCACCGGACTGATCCTCGATCTGCTTCAGGACGCGGGTCATCACGTCTTCCGCATGATCCCACATCTCGTCCGTGCCGACACGCTTCTCAGGGCGTGTGGAGAGCTTGACGACGATCTCGTCGAAGCCGAAATCGGCATAAGTTGAGAGGATCAGATCATTGATCTTCAGGCACTCGTCCGCGAGCTGCTCTTCGGTGCAGAAAATATGCGCATCGTCCTGCGTGAAGCCGCGCACTCGCATGAGGCCGTGCAGAGCGCCCGACGGCTCGTAGCGATGCACGTTGCCGAATTCGGCGAGACGCAGCGGCAGGTCGCGATACGACTTCAGGCCATGCTTGAAGATCTGCACGTGGCCCGGGCAATTCATAGGCTTCAGCGCAAACAGGCGCTGGTCCGCCTCAGGATCGTTCGGACGCAGGAAGGCCGAGGCCGACTTCACGGCGAACATGTTGTCCGAATACCAGCCCCAGTGACCGGAGGTCTCCCACAGGGCCTTGTCGAGGATCTGCGGAGCGTTGACCTCCTGGTAGGTGCCCTTCAGGCGGCGGCGCATGTAGGAGATCAGCTCTTGGAAGACCGTCCAGCCCTTCGGATGCCAGAAGACGACGCCCGGCCCCTCCTCCTGGAAGTGGAACAGGTCCATCTCACGGCCCAGGCGACGGTGGTCGCGCTTCTCGGCCTCCTCGAGCTGGCGGATGTACTTGTCCAGCTCCTCCTGAGAGGCCCAGGCTGTCGCGTAGATGCGGGTGAGCATCGCGTTGTTGGAATCGCCGCGCCAATAGGCGCCCGCCACCTTCATGAGCTTGAAGGCGTTGCCGATCTTGCCGGTCGAGGTCATGTGCGGCCCGCGGCAGAGGTCGAACCATTCGCCCTGCCGGTAGATCTTCAGGCTCTCGCCTTCGGGAATCGCGTCGACGAGCTCCACCTTGAAATGCTCGCCCTTGTCGCGGAACACGCTCCTCGCCTCCTCGCGGCTCCACACCTCCTTGGTGAAGGGCGCGTCGCGCGCGATGATCTCGCGCATCTTGGCTTCGATGGCGGGAAAGTCGTCGGGCGTGAACGGCTCGTTGCGGGCGAAATCGTAATAGAACCCGTTCTCGATCACCGGGCCGATGGTCACCTGGGTGCCGGGATGCAGCGTCTGCACGGCTTCGGCGAGGACGTGCGCGGCGTCGTGGCGGATGAGCTCGAGGGCGCGCGCGTCGTCGCGCGAGACGAACTCGATGCGGGCGTCGCGGACGATCGCGTCGTCGAGATCGGCGAGCTCGCCGTCGAGCGCCATGGCGATTGTGCGCTTGGCGAGCGACTTGGCGATGCCTTCGGCGATCGCCCGGCCGGTCGTGCCGGCAGCATATTGCCGCTCCGCGCCGTCGGGAAAGGTCAGGGTGATCATGGCGGGACTCCTGCTCACTCCTGCAAACAAGGCAGGTAAGCGACTGCTAGGGAGATGAGTGACTAACGCGCGGGCCGGCCGGCGTCGGGCTCGGCCGCGTCGCAGCGGATCGCCGGCGCGAGCACGCCGCGCCAGCGTCCGTAGGCCCAGGGCTTATACCAGCGCGCCGAGGCCGGCAACGCCTCGGGAACAAGGTCGAGGCCGGAGGTGCCGAAGGGCCCGCAACGGCAGATCCGCGCCGCGCCCATCCAGCCGCCGGCCCAGAGCCCGTGGCGCTGGATGGCCTCGTCGGTGTAGTCCGAGCACGACGGCAGGTGGCGGCACTGGCGTCCGACGAGACCGGACAGGGTGAGCTGGTAGCCGCGAATCGCGAAATGGGCGCCGCGGCGGAGGGGCCGGCTCATTCCGCCGCCGGCACGGCCTGCCGCGCCTCGATCTGCTCCAGCGCATCGACCACCGCGTCGAAGGTGAGCATGGTGGAGG
>JAJFMR010000362.1 GCA_020696915.1 Rhizobiaceae bacterium
AGGCACGATTGCCGGCAACTGCTCGCCCGACGTTGCGGTGGATCAACTGGAGCCCGCCGCAATTGCAATTTGAGGCAAATTGGAACATGGGTCGGCCGCGCGGCCAGCATCCTGGTTCCACCGACGGGACTTTGTTCTCAACGAAAGATTGCGTTAAGCTCGGCGGGAAGCCGGAGCGAACGTGCAGACCGCCCAACGCAATTCGCTGAGACTGCTGCAATGGATGATGGTCGCCTCGCTGGCCCTTCCGTTGGCGCTGTTCATCTTTACATCGGCGGTTTCCTGGATCTCGATCCGCGAAACTGCCGACCGCGAGATCGAACGCGCGCTGGATGTCGCCCACGAGCATGCGCTGAAAGTATTCGAAACCATCGACCGCAGCCTGTCGGAGATGGCCGAGATCATCCGCGACGTTCCCGACGCCGACATCGTAGCTCGCGAGCAATCGCTGCATCTGCGGCTGAAACAACTGGTCGCGTCGCTGCCGCAGGTGAAATCGGTCTGGATTTTCGACGCCAGTGGCCACGCCCTCGTCAACAGCCTGGTGGTGCCGGCGGCCGAAATCGATTTTTCCGACCGGGATTACTTCAAGGCCCATACCGCCGGCGATATCGGAACCTATATCGGTGAAGCCCTGACGCCGCGACCGCCCTATCAGGGCTCTGCGTTCTTCGGCGTCAGCCGGCGGCGACCGCGCGAGGACGGCGGCTTTGCCGGAGTGCTGCAGGCTTCCCTGTTCCCGGAATATTTCGAGAACTACTATGCGCGGATCGGCCGCGAGCCCGGCAGCTACTTCGCCTTGGGCCGGACGGACGGCGCCGTGCTCGCGCGTCACCCCACGCTCGATCGCGACGTCCGTCCCGACTCCAACGCTCCGATCGAGAAAATCGCGGCCGACAGTCCGACGACGCGCCTGATCACCGTGGCATCGCCGGCCGACGGCATCGAACGCCGCCTCGGCTACCGGCAGCTGGCGGAACACCCGATCTATGTCGGCGCCGGCCTCGAAACCTCGGCGATACGCGCCCGCTGGCTCTCCACCATGAGCCAGCATCTGATCTTCGGCGCGCCTGCCACCGCACTGCTGTTCGCCCTGCTGGGGCTGGCCTTGCGCCGGACGCGCCATCTCTATGTCGAGGCCGAGAAGCGGCGGGTGGCCGAAGAAGCGCTCAAACCCGGCCAGCGGCTCGAGGCGCTGGGCCAGTTGACCGGCGGCGTCGCGCACGACTTCAACAACCTGCTCACGGTGATCCGCGCTTCGGTGGACCTGCTGCGGCGACCCGACCTGCCGGAGCCGCGGCGGCTGCGCTATATCGAGGCGATCTCCGATACCGTAACCCGCGCCGCCAAGCTGACCGCGCAATTATTGGCCTTCGCGCGGCGGCAGGCCCTGAAGCCGGAGGTGTTCGAGGTCGGACGAGGCGTGCAGACGCTGGC
Organism: Rhizobiaceae bacterium; assembly: GCA_020696915.1. Taxonomy (GTDB): domain Bacteria; phylum Pseudomonadota; class Alphaproteobacteria; order Rhizobiales; family Rhizobiaceae; genus JAJFMR01. Next base: position 1,438 of record JAJFMR010000362.1, read on the forward strand.
GGAAATGATCGGCACCCTGATCGGCCCGCACATCGAGATCGTCATCCTTGGGCCGGAAGAACCGTGCTTCGTCGATGCCGACGCCGGCCAGTTCGAAACCGCCATCATCAACATGGCCGTGAACGCGCGCGACGCCATGGAGGGCCGGGGACGGCTGACGATCGCCGTGGGAATGGCGGCGAGCCTGCCCAACGCGGCGCCGTCGTCGCAGCATCCATATGGCTATGTGGCCGTATCCGTCGCCGACACCGGCGGCGGCATTCCGCCGGATCAGTTCGAGCGTATTTTCGAGCCCTTCTTTACGACCAAGCAGGCCGGCCATGGCACCGGGCTCGGCCTGTCGCAGGTGTTCGGTTTCGCCAAGCACTCCGGCGGCGAAGTGGCGGTCGCCAGCGAGGTCGGCAAAGGCAGTACCTTCACGCTGTTTCTGCCGCGCACCGCCGGCAGCGGGAGGTCTCGACAGACGCCGGCAGCGGACGCCCCGGCGGTCAGCGGAAGCGGAATGGCTGTGCTGGTGGTCGAAGACAATGCCGAGGTCGGACGTTTCACGACCGATGCGCTGGCCGAACTCGGCTACGCCACCAGGCTCGTCACCGACGCGACGCATGCCCTCGAAGAACTCGCGGTCGATCCCGACCGCTTCGATGCCGTGTTCACCGACGTCATGATGCCCGGGATGACCGGCATCGAACTGGCTCAGGAAGTCCGTCGCCGCTACCCCGAACTGCCGGTGCTGCTGACCAGCGGCTACAGCCACATGCTGTCGACGCATGGCAGCTACGGTTTCGAGCTGCTGCAGAAGCCCTATTCGATCGAGCAGCTTTCGCTGGTGCTGTATCGGGCGGGCCGGCGGAAACTCAAACCGGCGTCGACAGCCGCGTCATCCTGACGTGGGTATCGTGGGCGCTGCCGGCGTCGTCGCTCACGAGCGTATCTCGAGCGAGCGGACCTTCCCGGCGGCTAGCGCGAATATGAAATTTACCGTGACAGGACTCCCCGGGAAGTTGCCGGTGAGCCGCGCCTTGAGGACGCTTTGGCCGCCTTGCTCTTCGAGATCGAGCGGCGTCACGCTGTGGCCGTACTTCTTCTTCGTTGCGGACATCCAGTTCTGGATCGCCGCTACGCCTTCGTAGGTCTGGCCTTCGTCGTACACGGTCGCATCACGCGCGAAGCACTCCGGCGCCGATTCGGGTGTATCGGAGTTCGCAATCTGAACGTAACGCTCGATGGGGTCTGGAAGCTGAATAGGCATGGTTCTTGTCTTTCGTTCGCGTTGCGCATCTTCGTCGGCCTGCCGGCCTCGATTGCACGCATGAAAAGATGTGCCTAGAATTATGGGATGGCAAGAACGCACGAAAAAGTAGGGTACTTACCCTCGCGTAAGGCGAACAAACACACGCCGGCCACCGCGGCGACTGGCGTTGAGCAGGCGTTTAAGTTCCTGGACGGTCGCTGGAAGCTCGTGATTCTCTTCCACCTGTTCGGCGGTAAGATACTTCGCTTCTCCGATCTCGAGCGGGCCATCCCGGCGATCTCTCAGAAAATGCTGATCCAGCAACTCCGGCAACTGGAGCGCGACGGCATTGTCCAGCGAATCGTCCACCATCAAGTGCCGCTGAAGGTGGAATATCGCCTTACGGAGTGGGGACAACAGCTGTGTCCCGCTCTTGACGCGCTGCTGACCTGGGCGGAGGCCCGCGCCACGCCGTCAGGCACGGAGCAATCCGGCGCTTAGGATTTGCAGAACCGCGTTTGACGCCGGGTTCGCGAAGAAACGGCGCTTCGATGCTGCTGGCGAAGCAGGCATGCATTTTCCGCGTGCGGGCTTTGTCGGGCTGCCGGGACAGCGCGGCGGAACCTGAGGGAACCTTCTGATTTGGCTGCCGTTGTGCCGCCATGGGGCCAGCAACCGTCACGCCGTCAATGAACAGATCCGCCGCCAATGAACCCGCGACGGCAAGCAGGAAGCCGGACGCCGGCGCCAACCCGCCGGGTTCCGAAGCGAGATCGGAATTCGTCGATGTCACCGCGGAGAGCGGAGATCACGTCGAGCCGCCGCCGCCGGAGGTGGTCGAACCGGACCCGCAGATGTCGCCCGAAGAAGCCGAGCAGGTCCGCAAGGACTATCTGCTGACGCGGTTCTGGATCAGCGCCCGCGGCTACTGGGGCAG
>JAJFMR010000363.1 GCA_020696915.1 Rhizobiaceae bacterium
GCGATACGCATTTACCGGCTCCTCGCCGACGGCCGCCGCCAGATCAGCGCGTTTCATTTCAGTGGCGAGATGTTCGGGCTGGAGTCCGGCGACCGCCACGAATTCTTCGCGGAGGCCATTACCAATGCGGGGATTCGGGTCATCAGGCCGTCCGCCAATGGTGGTTTTGCGGATCACCTGCTGCCGATTGCTCTCCAGGGTCTGGCAAGGGCGCAGCGGCACCTCCTGCTGCTGGGACGCCAGACGGCGCTCGAAAAGCTCGCTGCATTTCTGACCGACATGGCCGAACGCCAAGGGGACGGTGATCACGTAGACCTTCCCATGCAGCGTGGCGATATCGGCGATTACCTCGGCCTGACGCTGGAAACTGTGTCACGCATCTTCTCGAAGCTTAAAGAAGCGGGAATCATCAGGATGAGGACGGCGCGCAGCATCGAAATCGTCGAAATGGCAGCGCTGAAGGCGATGAGCGAGTAAGCTGCGCGAATGCGGGCCTGCGCTGGGCCGTTGCGGCCGGACACCAAATCCGGCCGTGTTCAGATGCCCCGCTCGCCGAGCCTGTGCATCTTTTCCAGCCATGCCGAACGTCTCGCGGCGCTTACCCCTTCGACGAGACCGAAAAGGGTCTCGGCCACGGGTCGGATGCCGACCAGGTTCAGTATGCTTCTGCGCATGCCGGCGATGCCATGGCTCAGATACCAAAGCCGGTAGAAGGTCGCTGGCATTCCCATTGTCACCACGACCCGGGCCGACCGCCCCTTGAGCAGCATCTTGCCGAAGCCGCTCCCTTCGGCCGGATAGGCGAATGCCGTTCCTGGCCGCATCACCTGCTCCAGGAACGCCTTGAGCAGCGCCGGCATCGTGCCCAGCCAGAGCGGGAAGACGAAGACGAGATGCTCGGCCCAGCGGATCGCATCGGCCGCTTCCTTCAGACTTTCGGGGAGTGCCCCGTGCTGGAACTCCTCGCTCGAGCGAAGCGGAGGAAAATCGATCTTTGCGATGTCGATACGGCGCACCATGTGTCCACCCTTTTCGGCGCCGCTGGCGTAAGCGTCGGCCAGAGCCCGACCGAAACGGGCGGGATCGGGATCCGGATGGCCGGTGACAACCAGGATACGGCGCGGCCTCAAGGCGGTCCTATTGGCAATGCTCTGCCGGTCAGGGCAGCTCCACTCTCGCGATCTGATAGGTGTGCATGCCGAGGCCGTCACCGACCGAGACATACTCGCCGATCGTGAAGCGCTCTTCGCCCAGCCGGAAGCCGATCTCGTCGTCGCGATCTCCCTCGGCGTAGTCGAAGTACCATTGGCCGCCGGGCTTGCGGCGAAGCCTGCCGATGCGATCATCCTGGCCGGGCCGGAACCGGCGGACACGACATTGCGGCTGATGCGCCTTCCATTCCGCCGCATCAAGGCGGCCATTCGCGTCGAGCGGCACGAGCAGGTCGTAACCTTCTCCGGGATCGCCGGACGGATGCTCCTTCTCCCGGGCGAGCAGCAGCCGGACGTGCCGGAACTTCGAGGTCAGCTCGTTGCGCGCGATCATGATGTCTCCTGTCTGAGGGGCAGCGGCTACGTCCGGTTCGGTCAGCCCGAGTGCCCGGATGTACTTTCACTTTTGCAGCGACTCGATGTAGGTGGCCAGCTCATGGATGCGTTCGGTCGTCACGATCTCGCCGCCGTTCGGCCCGAAGACCCTGGCGTCGTCCTCGAGGAACTGCCGGCCCCAGACCGGCATGTCGCGCTCGCCGTGGCCGGGAACGATGTAGCGCCCGTCGATCACCGCAAGCACCCGCCAGTAGGGGAACGAGCCGCCGTTCCTCGTGCCCAGCACCGTCAGGTCCGCAGGCGGTGTCTTGAGCTCCGCGGCCAGCGGACCGTTGCCGATGCCGCCCGAACCGTGGCACGAAGCGCAGGAATTCAGATATTCCGCCTGGCCGTAGTTCATTTCCTGGGCGGCTGCCGACCCAAGGGCCAGCGCCATGATCAATGCGGCGATCGGTGACTTCATGAATTCTTCCATCGGCGAGCAATTGCCAGTCTACGCCGCCGCCGCGGGCACTCCTTGATGCGGATCAAGTTCGGAACGTTTTCTCCGCAGCGACGCCGGGCTCGAAATTCGTCTGGTGCCACCTGCCAGGTCTGGCGCCGCGCATTTGATTCGCGTCAAGGCGGACGAGGCGAGCCTGCGTTAAGAGAGCGAGCGGAGAAAGCTGTGAAAGGAAAAGTCGTGAGGTTCTTGCCGGCATTGTTCAGTGTTCTAGCCATGACCCTTGCCGCTTCACCGTCCGGTGCGGAAGAGGATCCCGACGTCGCTTGGGGAAAGGCGCTGATCGAGGCCAACTGTGCCCGCTGCCATGGCACCGGCCTGACGGACGACAGCAAGCATCCAGAGGCGCCGACGTTTCGCACACTGCCGGCACGGTATCCGCTGGATGCTCTCGAGGAAGCATTCGTCGAAGGGATTTCGACCGGTCATCCGGACATGCCGGAATTCGTGGCGACCCCAGACCAGATTGCCGCTATTATCGCCTATATAGGAAGCCTAGTGCGCGAATGATCTCCATGGTCCCGCCGAGGACCCATTCGAAAGCGGCCGCCTGGCTGGACCCGGTTCACCACGATAGGAGCATCCGTCCATGACACCGCAGGCCTTCGTTCCGCTGGTCACCTATCCGGACGCGAACTCGGACGCGCTTGCCGCCAATGCGGTAGCCGCTGCGAGGTGGATCGGGGCGGATCTCAACGTGCTGGTGCTGAACGCCGACATCCCGCAAATATCCAATGCGTTCTCGCGGCTGCTGATCGACGTGCCGGACATGATTCGCGGAGCTGAGGAACTCAGCCGCAAGCGCAGCGCGCTTCTGCTCGAGGCAATCGGCAACCAGGCCAGGGCTGTCGGCCTCCAGGTGAGGTCGGAAAAAGCCGCAGCCGGCATCGCCCGTCTCGGCGACGCGGCGGCCACGCGCGCCCGCTATTGCGACATCAGCTTGATCGGCTGGGAGGCCGGCAACCCGACGTCCCGCATGACCGCCGAAACCGTTCTCTTCGGTTCGGGGCGGCCGGCGATCCTGCTGCCCGAACTTTCCGGCGTTGCGCCTCTCGACCACCTCGCGATCGCCTGGGACGGCAGCCGTGTCGCCGCGCGCGCCGTGGCCGACGCACAGCCTTTTCTCGGGCGGGCGTCGCGCATAACCGTGCTGACGATACTCGATGAAAAGCCGTTGAAGGAGAGGGATGCGGGCGAAAGGTTGGTCGACGCGCTGCGCCGGCAGGGCCTGGCGGCCGAAGCCGCCTCGGTGAATGCGGAAGATTGCCCGATCGCCGAGACGCTTCAGCAGGCGGCGATCGAAAGGGGCAGCAATCTTCTCGTCATGGGAGCATACGGACACTCGCGGGTGCGCGACTTCGTGCTCGGCGGCGCCACGGCCGGCATCCTGAGCGATCTGCAGCTGCCCGTCCTGCTCTCGCACTGACGCTGCCGGACTGGCGCCACCAAGGCCGACCCCGGCCCTCGCGTCGCGCGCAAAACTGCCGCACCCTCCGGCCGGCCTGACGGATTTCATTTGATCGCCCGATGTTTTAGGGAAGCACGGCAACGGCCCCT
>JAJFMR010000364.1 GCA_020696915.1 Rhizobiaceae bacterium
CGTTTGCTCGGGCATGGGCTCGATCCTCAAATACGACAACTCCTTCAACGCGTCGTCTTTCAACGGCGAGGAGATCGAGGACTTCCTCGTCCTGCAGCGTGATTTCGAGGCGGATGGTGGCCTGACCTCGATCGAGGAGGCGAGCGCGCTCGAGCTTCGCCGGCGGGCGATCGACGCGCTCGCCGCGGTGTTCGCCGAACTCGAGCTGGCCGAGCCGAGCGCAGCGATGAAGCAGAGCGTCGCGGTGGCTTCAGGCTCCAACGACACCGACAGCTATCTGCCGCGCGACGTCGCCCTGATCAGCGACCGCATCAAGGAACGGCGCATCGACGTGCTCGACGTGATCAGGGCGCTCGACAGGCGCGGTTTCCGTGACGAGGCGCAGAACCTCTTCAAGGTCGTGCGGCTGCGGGTTTCCGGCGACTATCTGCAGACGGCGGCGGTGGTGCGCGACGGACGGGTGATCAGCGCCGTCAACGACGCCAACGACTATCGCGGTCCGGGCACCGGCTATCGCCTGAGCGAAGCCCGGCGCCGGGAGCTTGCAGCCATTCGAGACGTGCTCACCCGCGAGGAGGTGCTGCGCACCGAGGCTGCGTTCGCCGCCGGTGAGTCGAAACGAATTTCGTTCCGGACGCTCGGGCCCGCGGCATCGACGGGACCGGCGAATGAAATCGTCATCGGCGTCAGCCCCGCCTTCGGGGTCAGCCTCTACCAGACGCTCGCAGGTCACTCGCTCTCGGCGGTGCTGGCACGTCTGTTCGACGGAATCCGCAGCGGCGGTGCGACGCCGAGGGTGGTGCGCATGCGGCATACCGCCGACACATCCTTTCTCGGACTGTCGGCGGCGCACCTTGCCGGCTCCGGCATCGGGATCGGCATCCAGGCGAAGGGAACCGCCGTGATCCACCAGGCCGGCAGGCTGCCGCACCACAATCTGGAACTCTTCTCCAACGCGCCGATCACCACGCTCGATCAGTACCGGGCACTGGGCGCCAATGCGGCGACCTATGCGCGGGGCGAGATGCCGGAGCCCGTGCTGGTCCCGACCGGCGGCATCGCGCTCGGCGCCCGCTATCACGCGCAGGTCGCATTCCTCTATGCCATCGAAACGGCCCTGGCCGAGGCCGGCGCCCGGCCGGAGGATCTGGAGATCGAATTCCTGGGGAGCGCAGCATGAACGAGCCCGGCAAGGAACGCCGTCCGGACGTCGCCGACTATCCACTGGCCGAGAAGCGGCCGGAGTGGGTGAGGACCTCGAGCGGCAAGGCGCTCGACGACCTCACGCTCGATGCGGTCAGGGCCGGCGAGGTGACGATGGCCGATCTGGCTATCACTCCGCAGGCGCTCCGCGACCAGGCCGCCATTGCCGGGGCCGCGGGCCGGCCGACGCTCGCCCGCAATTTCGAGCGTGCCGCCGAACTGGTGGGCGTCCCCAGCGACGTGCTGCTCCACATCTACGAGAAGCTGCGGCCGGGCCGCGCCGGAAGCAGCGCCGAACTCCTGGAATCCGCCGCGTTTCTGCGGCGGGAATACGGGGCCGAGCGGATGGCGGTCTTCCTGGAGGAGGCCGCCGAAATCTATGAGAGACGGGGGCTGTTTTCGAAGAGGTTCTGAACGGCGGCGGCGCGATGCCCTTCGCCGGTCAAGAAAACTTGTCCTGGTGTCAAGACCGCTTGCCCATCGAGCACTATCCCTGCTTATCTGGACGAGAATGAATGGGAGGAGCGTGCACTGGAAAGTCGATCCATCCCCGGCCGAGGCGCGTGCTGATGCGCGTGGAAGCGCGGCCCTGGATGTCAACGAGCGGCGAGCACGTCGGCCCGGCCGGGCACGAAGCCTGCTCGCACCAACGGAGTGGGGTTGATGAGCAATTTCAAGCAGACGCGACGTGATTTCCTTCGGAATGCCGCGGCAACGACGGCCGGCCTTGCAGCCGGCGGCGTCATGGGCCTGCGGCCCGCCAATGCCCAGCGAACCCAGGAGCTCAACATCCTGTGCTGGGAGGGCTACAATTCGGCACAGGTGCTGGACCCGTTCCGCACGTCCACCGGCGCTACCGTGCGGGCCGAGTCGCTCACCAACGATCCGACCATGATCAACCGGCTGAGGGCCGGCGAGACCAACATCTGGGACCTGATCAACGTCAACAATCCCTGGGCTCGCAAGGTCATGTTTCCGGAAGGCCTGATCAAACCCATCGACCGGGCGCGGTTCGAGCCCTACTTCGAGAAGATGCTGGCGGCGTTCAAGCCGCCCTATAAATGGGCGATGGACGATTCCGGCGAGCAGCTGCTCGGCATCGCCCAGCGCTTCGGCCCCTACAGCTTCGTCGTCAACACCGACAAGATCAGCCGCGAGACCGCGGAGGACCAAGGCTGGGATCTGTGGAACGACGCCGCGAACGACAAGAAATATGGTGTCCAGGCGTCGGACGACTGGAACGTCTTCGACCTGTGCTGCATCGCCGGCTTCGATCCGTTCGTCGAGCACAGCGAAGAGCAGGTGGCGAAATACACCGAGACCGCCAACCGCGTCTTCAAGGGCGCGCGCATGGTCGGCGATCTCGCCACCATGAACCAGGCGCTGGTGTCGGGCGAGATCGATTTCTACCTGACCGGCGGCACCTATTCCTGCTCGCCGGCGCGCGCCGACGGCAGCCTCAACATCCGCGCCATCACGCCGCTGCGCGGACCGCTGGAAGGCGGCAAGGGCGGTATCTCCTGGATCGAGATCACCTCGGTCGTCAACAATCCGAACCTCTCCACCCACGCCGAGAACTTCCTCGAATATGTGCAGTCACCGGAAATGGCGCACACCGTCGCCTTTGCGGAGGGCACTTTCAACCCTGTGACGCAGATGGGAGACAAGGCCTGCTTCGATCTGTTCACGAAGGAGGAGCTCGAAGTGATCCAGTGGGACAGCCTCGAAGAGGAGATGGCGCGTTCCGTCGAGTACGACATCGTTCCCGATTACGACAAGCTTCTCGACATCATGACGGCCGCCAAGCGCGAGGCTTCCGCCGGGTGACAGTTCCGCTGCGACGGCCCGTGGACAGCAGCCGCCAGCCGCCGCAGCCTTTCGATCTTGCGTCGGGACCGGAAGCGAAAGCCCAGCTATCCGGCCCGATGCTCCATGCGGACCGCAGCGCGGCCAGCCCTTGCCAGTGACAGTCGATCATCGCCCGGACGTCGTGGTTCATGCCTGACCTGCCCATTTTGCAGCTGCGCACCCTTTCCAAGACTTTCGGCAATCTCGCTGCCGTCGACGGCATCGACCTGGACATAAGGGAAGGCGAGTTCTTCACCATCGTCGGGCCTTCGGGAAGCGGCAAGACGACGCTGCTGAGAATGCTGAGCGGCATGGAGTCTTCGAGCAGCGGCGACATCCTGCTCCGCGGCAGCCGTATCAACGACGTTCCCGCGAACCGGCGCCCGACCTGCATGGTCTTCCAGTCCCTGGCGCTGTTCCCGCACCGGACGGTCGGCCAGAATATCGAGTTCTCCCTGAAGATGAAGGGCGTCGCGCCGGCGGCGCGAAAAGCCCGCGCGCTCGAACTCATGAAGCTGCTGCGCCTTCCGGAGGCCTAC
>JAJFMR010000365.1 GCA_020696915.1 Rhizobiaceae bacterium
GCCATGGCGCTGACCGTCACCTTCGAGATCGGCACCGACCTCGACGATGCCCAGGTGCTGGTGCAGAACAGGGTGTCAATAGCGGAGCCTCGCCTGCCCGAGGAGGTGCGCCGGCTCGGCATCACCACGTCGAAGAGCTCTCCCGACCTGATGATGGTAGTGCACGTGCTGTCGCCCGACGACACCTACGATCAGCTTTACGTGTCCAACTATGCGCGATCGCGCATCCGCGACGTGCTCCTGCGGCTGGACGGCGTCGGCGACGTGATCATTTTCGGCGAGCGCGAATATGCGCTGCGCATCTGGCTCGACCCCGAAAAGCTGTCCAGCTACGGCATGACGGCGGGCGACGTGGTCGAGGCGCTTCGCCAGCAGAACGTCCAGGTGTCCGGCGGAACGATCGGCGCGCCGCCGGTCGCCGGCGGCTCGGCCTTCCAGTACACGGTGACGACGCAGGGACGCTTAGACGAGGCGCGGGATTTTCGCTACGTCATCGTCAAGGCCACCGAGGACGGACGGCTGATTTCGCTCGAGGACGTCGCTCGCATCGAGCTGGGCGCCCGCGATTACGCGACGAACTCCTACCTCAACGGCAAGCAGGCCGTGGCGCTGGGCATCTTCCAGCGCCCCGGCACCAATGCGCTGGCCGCAGCCGAGGAGATCGAGACGACGATCCGCAATCTGGCGGCGGATTTCCCGCAGGGGCTCGCCTACGAGATCGTCTACAATCCGACCGAGTTCATCTCGGAATCGATCACCGAGGTCTACAAGACCATCGCCGAGGCGATCCTGCTCGTCGTCATCGTCATCATCGTCTTCCTGCAGTCGTGGCGGATGGCGATCGTGCCGATCGTGGCCATACCGGTATCGCTGATCGGCACGCTCGCCGTCCTCTACGCATTCGGCTTTTCGCTGAACATGCTGACGCTGTTCGGGCTGGTGCTGGCGGTCGGCATCGTGGTCGACGATTCGATCGTCGTGGTGGAGAACGTCGAGCGCAACATCGCCAACGGCTTGCCGCCGCGCCGTGCCGCGCATCGCACCATGGATGAAGTCGGCACTGCGGTGCTGGCGATCTCGCTCGTCCTGATATCGGTGTTCGTGCCGACCGCCTTCATCCCCGGCATCTCCGGGCAGTTCTACCTGCAGTTCGCCGTCACCATAGCCGTGTCCACGGCGATCTCCGCCTTCAATTCGCTGACCCTGTCGCCGGCGCTCGCCGGCCTGCTGTTCAAGCCCCATCACGACGGACGTCCGCCCCGCAACACCATTGCGCGCTTCGTTCGCGGCATCACCGAGGCCTTCAACCGCGGCTTCGACGCGCTTGCCCGGGGATATGCGAGGCTCGTCAAGGTGCTCGTCGGATCGACGGCTGCGCTCGCCGCCATGCTGGCGGTCTTCGCGCTGTTGATCTGGGCGACGGTCCACATGCTTCAGACCGTGCCGCGCGGCTTCATCCCGACCATGGACCAGGGCTACGCCATCGTCGTCGTGCAACTGCCGGACGGCGCCTCGCTGGAACGAACCGACGACGTGGTGCGCAGGGCGTCCGATATCATCCGCCAGACGCCCGGCGTGGTGAACGCGGTTGCCTTTGCCGGGTTCAACGGCGCGACCTTCACCAACGCCAGCAATGCCGGGGTGATCTTCGCGGCCTTCGACACGTTCGAGAACCGTCTTGCGGCGGGCCAGTCGGCCGGGCAGATCATCGGCAGTCTCTATGGCGGCCTGCAGGGCATCCAGGAAGCCTTCATCATCGCCTTGCCGCCGCCGCCGGTGCCCGGCATCGGCAATTCCGGCGGCTTCAAGATGATGCTTCAGGAACGCAACAGCGCCGACATGCGGCCGCTCCTCGCCCTGGCCTACCAGATCGCCGGCGACGCCAACCAGACGCCCGGGCTGACCGGGGTATTCACGACCTTCTCGGCCTCCAGCCCGCAATTCTTCCTGGCGATCGACCGGGACAAGGCGCGAATCCTGAACGTTCCGATCGCCAACATCTTCGAGACTTTGTCGATCAATCTGGGAACCGCCTATGTCAACGACTTCAATGCGTTCGGCCGCGTCTACCAGGTCCGGGCGCAGGCCGACCAGACCTTCCGGATGGACCGTGACGACATTTTGAGGCTGAAGGTCCGCTCGGCGGCCGGCTCGCTGGTGCCGCTCGGCACGCTTGTCGAAATCCGCGACGTGACCGGGCCGTCGCTCGTCCAGCGCTACAACATGTTCGTCTCGGTTCCGCTGCAGGGCAACGCAGCGCCCGGCGTCTCGACGGGTGACGCCCTGAAGTCGATGGAGGAGGTCGCCCTGAAGACGCTGCCGCGGGGAACGTCCTTCGAATGGACGGAACTCGCGCTGCAGGAGAGCCGTACCGGCAATGCGGCGGTCTTCATCTTCGGCCTGGCAGTGCTGTTCGCCTTCCTCGCTCTGGCCGCGCAATATGAGAGCTGGATCATGCCGTTCGCCATCGTGCTGATCGTTCCGCTCGGCGTGCTCGCCGCACTGATCGGCGTGACCCTGCGGGGGCTCGACAACAACGTGCTCGTCCAGATCGGGCTCGTCGTGCTGGTCGGACTGGCTGCCAAGAACGCCATTCTCATCGTCGAGTTTGCCCGGCAGGCGCAGAGCCGCGGGCTCGGGCCGGTCGAAGCTGCGGTGGAGGCGGCGCGGCTGAGGCTCAGGCCGATCCTGATGACGGCGCTTGCCTTCATTCTCGGGGTCGTTCCGCTGATGATCGCCACCGGCCCCGGCGCCGAGATGCGCCAGTCGCTCGGCACGGCGGTGTTCTCGGGCATGCTGGGCGTCACAATCGTCGGCCTGTTCCTGACACCAGTGTTCTACGTGACGCTACGCAGGCTTTTCCCCTATCGGCGCCTGGAAGCCGGGACGGATCACGGTTCCTTGCCGGAGCCGGCGCCGTGACCGGCGCCGGCTGGCCTGCCGCCCCGGGCACGCGGCCGCCGCGGAAGCGACGCACGGCGGCGAGCTTGCATCCAGGTCGCGGCGCGATATAGCATCCGCCGACAAAAGCAGATCACTATTCGGGTGAAATCCGACGCGCAAACAACAGGCTGCAGCGGCAGCGTGCGTTTCTGTCAACGCACGCCGCTCGTAATAGCCGGCGACTTTTCCTGCCGGCGAAAGGGATGAGGATGGCGGGTTTCAGAACGCTCGACGACATCGGCGACGTCAGCGGCAAGCGCGTGCTCGTACGCGTCGACCTGAACGTCCCGATGAGCGGTGGCGAGGTGACCGATGCCACGCGTATCGAGCGCGTCGCTCCGACCATCATCGAACTGTCGGATGCCGGCGCGAAAGTCATCCTGCTTGCGCATTTCGGACGCCCGAAGGGCAAACCTTCGGCGGAATTTTCGCTACAGCCGGTTGCCGCGGCGACTGCCGGAATCATCGGGCGCCCGGTGGCCTTTGCATCCGACTGCATCGGCGCGGCGGCAGCGGACGCCATCGCGGCGATGTCGGAGGGCGACGTCCTGCTTCTGGAAAATACCCGCTTTCATGCACAGGAGGAGGAGAACGATCCCGCCTTCTCGAGAGCGCTCGCCGCCAATGGCGACCTTTACGTCAACG